>JASFVD010000239.1:0-4657 GCA_050050015.1 Anaerolineae bacterium
CCGGTACCAGCACACGCTGCGGAAAAGGCTGCGAGAGTTCGAGTTCCTCCAACGTTGGGGGCTGGTCCATCGTGGCGAACGTGTCCAAGCGGTCCTCAATGGAGTCAGACTGTCTGGCCCGGACCAGCCTGATAGCCAGCATAGTCACAGCTGCCACGGCAACTAGTCCCAGCGCAATCAGTAGGAATGTTGACATCTATCTCTCCCTAGTCTCTCGGCGTCCCAATCCCATCCTCGTAACCATCTCACACGCTATACGTCAATATCCACGATCTTGCTTATCACGAAGAAGCCTGCTCCGATTCCAACCACAGCCGTCCCGATCATGATGTGTCCGCACGTATGCTGAAACAGCAGACCCATGAAGTCGGGCTTGATCAAGTAGATCACCGCTGCCAAAGCAATGGGCACGCCGGCGACCATGTACCCCGAGATGCGGCTCTGCGCCGTCAGTGCCCTGATCTCTCCATGGATCCGTATGCGCTCCCGAATCGTGTAGCTTATGGATTCCAGCACTTCAGCAAGGTTGCCGCCCACCTCCCGCTGCACGTTCACCGCGGTGATCATCATGTCCAGATCCTCGCTGGGCACGCGGCGCAGCATATGCGCGAGCGCCTCATCCAATGGTATGCCGAGCTGCACCTCCTGCACAACGCGGCCATACTCGGTCGAAGCGGGTGGACCCATCTCCTCGGAGACCGCCCTCATAGCCTGCAGGATGCTATACCCGGCGCGGATGCTGTTCACCATGAGGTTGATCGTGTCGCTCAGCTGGTCGTTGAAGGCCCGAAGTCGACGACCACGTCGCAGGGCGACATAGGCCCGAGGGGCAAAGAAACCCACCAGCGCCGCGACGGCTGTTACAAGCACGTCCTGTCTCCAGGCGTGGGCCAGAGCGCCCGCACCGATAACCATAATCACGGTCAGGCCCATGAATTCCCCCACAGTGAGCTTTAGATCTGCCCGCGCCAACTGTGTGGACAGATCCGCACCTATTCCACGCTCAGCCAGAACGCGATCCAGAGCGTCCGTCAAGGGGGACGACTTCTCCCTTTCTGGTTCCTCTGCCCCCCTCTTCTTCCGCCGCCGCTCGTCCAGCCCCAGCCGTTCCTCGATCAGCGTCCCATCGCCCTGTCGGGAGATGACAATGCCACCAACCAAGGTTCCTACACCGACCACCGTGAGTGCTACTAGAAACAACCAGACCATGTGTGACTGCCTTTCCGTCTGCTCCCCAGAGCGTTAGAATCGCCTTCGCCGGCTCACTCCAAAGATGCCGGGCGGCACGTGAATATCCTCGGCCTCGATCTGCTCCATGAACTTGGGGCGCAACCCCGTCGGGCGCAGCTTGCCGATCACGCGACCATCTTCGTATCCCGCTCTTTCGAACTTGAAGATGTCGGACATGGTGACCACCTCACCCTCCATGCCCTGGATCTCGCTGATCGTCACTACTTTGCGGCTCCCATCTCGCATGCGCTCCAGCTGGATGGTGACGTCCAGGGCTGCAGCGATCTGCTCGCGAATCGCCCGGTGGGGCAACTCCATGCCAGCCATCAGAACCATATTCTCAAGACGGCCCAGGGCGTCGCGGGTGTTGTTGGCGTGAATGGTGGTCATACTGCCTTCGTGGCCTGTGTTCATCGCCTGAAGCATGTCGAACGCCTCCGGACCGCGGCACTCACCCACGATGATGCGGTCCGGCCGCATGCGCAAGCTGTTGATCACCAGATCCTGGATGGTGACCTCACCCTTTCCCTCAATGTTGGGAGGTCGGGACTCCATCGTCACGATGTGCTCCTGACGCAACTGGAGCTCCGCAGCGTTCTCAATGGTGACAATCCGCTCATCGCCCGGAATGAATCCCGACAGCACGTTCAGGAAGGTGGTCTTGCCAGCGCCAGTGCCGCCGGAGATAAGGATATTGAGCTTCGCCTGCACGCAGGCTTTCAGGAGCTCCATCGCCTCCTCTGTCACGGAGCCGAACTCGACGAGTTGATCAACAGCTAGCGGGTCCTCCGAAAACTTTCGGATGGTGACCGACGGTCCGACTAAAGAGATGGGGGGGATAACCGCGTTGACGCGGGACCCGTCCGGGAGGCGCGCATCGACCATCGGAGAGCTCTCGTCGATCCGACGACCCAGAGGCGCGACGATGCGCTCAATGATGCGCATCAAGTGTTCCTGCGACTCGAAGCCTGCCCTCGTCTTCTGGATCTTCCCGTCCCGCTCGATGTAGATCTCCTCCGGCCCGTTCACCATAATCTCCGTAATGTCGGGGTCGGCAAGGAACGGCTCGAGAGGACCCAAGCCCAGAATCTCGGCCACGAGCTGCTCAAACAGTTGCTGTCGCTCGGGCCTGCTGAGTACGACGCTCTCCTCGGCCAGGATATCGTCATACAGCCTTCGGATCTTGCCCCGCACTTCCTCGCCGTGAGCGACGTCTTTCGACGGATCCAGCTCCGCGATCAGTCTGTCCTGGATGCGTGCCTTAAGGCTGTTGTAAGCATCCTGGACCGAGGAGACAGGGCGACGGTGAGTATTCCCCCCGCTCAACCCCGATGGCTTCCCGTGGTCTGTCCCCTGACCCTGCTCAATGCGGCTCAGTAGTGACATGCCTTATCCTTTCCGTTCGTCGCTTTCGTGGACGACGTGAGTGGCGGCTCAATCATCCACGTCGGGTACGGCCTGTCGACCGGCACAGGCATCCTTCAGTGAGATGAGACTTACTCACTAGCTTCCCCTGAGTGCCTTCCGCAAGCGAAGGAGGCCCGTCCCGCCTATCCCTCTCGGCTCTGCCCTCGGCTCTGCACTGCTCTCTTCCTCTCCGTCTGACAATCTGCCGTGTATGATCTTGGTGAGATCCACGATGCTCTCAGACATGGGTCGAGTGCGATCCCGCTGGACGACCGGTACGCCCCGGTTGGCCGCCGTCAGAGCAGAATCCTCGTCAAAGGGAATCTCCGCAGTCACCGGCATCATGGCCTTCTCAATCTGACTGACTTGGAGGCGACCGCGGTGGTCCGAACGATTGAGGACCAGCAGGACCTTCTCGGTGTCATAATTGAGCTTCCTCGCAAGCTCCAAGAACAGACGCGTGCTTTTCACCGCAGGTATATCTGGCGTCAGGACGACGACTATCACAGTCGCTGCGTCAAGCAGCGTCAGGGTGATGTCGTCTACCCGACTCCACGTATCAGCCACGATAACGTCGAAGCGCTCACGCATCTTGTCCAGGACCGCGCCAACCGCACCCTTCGACGTCTCTTCTTCGGACCCTCCTGTCAGCAAGCTCTCCGCAGCCTCCGGCCGTGGTGGGGCCAGCAGCACCTTGATGCCACTCCCATGGGCGCTCATCACGCTGCTGAGGAGATCACTATCCAGCTCATCGATTCGATCCGCCAGATCAGCAATGCTTCGATCCGGCCGGAGGTCGAGCATGACTCCCACGTCTCCAAACTGCAGGTTGCCGTCCAGGAGCGCCACCCGTCGTTCGCTGCCGAAGAGCTCCTGCAGAACGATGGCTGTGTTAATGGCGATAGTGGTGCATCCTGCGCCGCCCTTAGGACCGAAGACAACAACGACATCTCCTCGTCTCGACGCTCCCTGCTCCGCACCCTTGCCATTTCCGCCGATGCGCGCCACCCTTCTCTCTCTCTGCGACTTTGCCATCTCGAAGACGCGATGGATGGTATTCACCAACTCGTCGGCGCTGGCAGGTTTCGTGAGATAGTCGCGAGCACCTGCAAGCATAGCCCGACGAAGATAGTCGCTCTCACCCTGCACGGACAGCATCACCACGGCTGCCGTAGGAACGGTCTGGAGCAGCTGCTCAGTCGCAGTGATGCCATCCATGCCCGGCATATTGATGTCCATTAGAACGACGTGGGGATCAACCTGCTTGGCCAACTCGATTCCCTCGGGCCCGGAACCAGCGGCACCGACCACGTCGATGTCGGGCTCGAAGGAAAGCAGCTTGCGCAGGTTCTCCCTAGTCTCCGCGACGTCGTCGACGACGAGAACCTTGATCTCTTCCATGGCTTATTCCGTGTGTTGTGCGCTGTTATCGGGATTGCTTACGTGCGCGTCGCGCCCTCGGCTCAGTCGCTGGATGTCTCCACACCCGGAGTGCGCGGCTCAACCGATTGGATCGGAGGCTGAATGCCGTACGGCAGCTTGGCGGGCTGCTGGATATCGAACCGCTCCATGAGGTACTCGAGCGTGACCGACTCCGTGTCCACCTGTCGCGCCTCGTCACCAGCTGAGCGCAGCACGAAGCTAATGCTGGCACCAAGCTCCTCCGCATACTTCAGCACGAGTGCATCCTGAGGCGTAACTGCCAGCGTCAGGGGTTTCACCTTCGGCGCCGGAGTCGGCGTCGGTGCCGCTTCCCCTTCCGTCCCTTCGGCCGGAGTGGGCTCCGCTGCGGGCTCGTCATCCTCCCAGTCCCCGACCCGAAGCACCAAGCCATCCTGAACAGTAAGCTGCGTCACCAGATCGGGACGCTGGCCTTCACTTGGGACCGTGTTGACCACCCAACCATTGGGCAACGCCTCCAGCCGGCCCAGCACACCGCCCTGACAGTCCTCTGCCCCCGAAGCACAGCTGAACTGATTGGGCAGGATGGTTTGAAACTCCTCGTCTAGCTCCACCAGGG
>JASFVD010000240.1:0-4614 GCA_050050015.1 Anaerolineae bacterium
CGCTGCGCGGCGACCAGATTTCGATGGTCTATCAGGACCCGATGCAGGCCCTCAACCCGTCGGTCACCATCGGCGACCAACTAGCGGAGGTGCTGACCGTCCATCGGGGCATCTCTAAACAAGAGGCCTGGGACAAGTGCATAGATATGCTGAATCGCGTCTATATGCCCGACGCGGCCAATGTGATGGATCGCTACCCGCACCAAATCTCCGGTGGGCAGCAGCAGCGCGTGGTGATTGCCATGGCGCTGCTCAACAACCCGGCCCTCCTCATCATGGACGAGCCGACCACCGCCTTGGACGTGACCGTGGAGGCCGTCGTCCTCGATCTCATCGAGGACCTGAAGCGCGACTTCGACACGGCCATCGTCTACATCACCCACGACCTGGGCGTCGTTGCGCGCGTCTGCAACCACGTCGGCGTGATGTACGCCGGAGAGATGGTTGAGGTAGGCTCGGTCGAGAGCATCTACGCAGATCCGATGCACCCGTACACGCAGGGACTGATGCGGTGCGTCCCGAAGCTGGGCTCCACCAAGGAGAGCAGCATCCTCTATCCAATTCGAGGACGCGTGCCGGCTCCCAAGGATAGACCCAAAGCCGCCTGCATCTTTGCACCGCGCTGCGACTATGCTACCGAGCGCTGCGTGAACGACCGGCCGGCGCTGCGAGAGATGGAACCGGGACATAGTGCGCGCTGCTTCTACGCGGAGACGATCGATGCTGGCGCCTGGGAGCCTCCAGAGGGGCTCGTGCCGGAGATTGCGCCTGCGCGCGAGGAGAATGGTCGAGAACCGATCATTGAACTGAGGGATTTGAAGACATACTACGAACAGGAGTCCAGATCCCTTCTCAGCCTGGTTGGGGCCGGCGAAAAGCTCTACGTCAAGGCTGTGGACGATGTGAGCCTGGAAGTGCCTCCCGGCAAGACCCTGGGCATCGTGGGGGAGTCTGGGTGTGGCAAGAGCACACTAGCGAAGACCATCATTGGCCTTGAGACCCCCCGGGATGGCAAGGCCAAGTTTCTTGGCTTCGATCTGACAATCCCCGTTTCTGAGCGGGACGTTCAGCTCATAGAGGAATTGCAGATGGTGTTCCAGAATCCCGACTCGACCATGAACCCCTCCTACAGCGTCGGGCACCAGATCGGCCGTCCCCTGAGACGCTTCGGCGCGATCCCGCGCGACAAAGTGCGGGAGGAAGTCACCCGGCTCCTCAACGCCGTGCGGCTTGACCAGAGCTACTACAACCGGCTGCCGCGTCAGCTGAGCGGCGGCGAGAAGCAGCGCGTTGGCATCGCTCGCGCCTTTGCCAGCCGACCGGAACTGGTGCTCTGCGACGAGCCTGTCTCGGCGCTGGACGTGTCTGTTCAGGCCGCTGTGCTCAACCTCCTCATGGAGATTCAGAACGAGTACGGCACAACCATGATGTTCATTGCCCACGACCTCAGCGTCGTGAGGTTCTTTTCCGACTACGTGGCCGTCATGTACCTAGGTCACGTCGTCGAGATCGGCCCGGCCGAGAACATCTACGCGCCACCGTACCAGCCCTACACGGAGGCCCTGCTATCGGCGGTTCCCATCCCCGATCCCACGGCGGAGCAGAAGCACATCCGGTTGAGCGGCACCGTGCCCAGCGCCCTGCACCCGCCCAGCGGATGCGTCTTCCACACCCGCTGCCCGCGTCGAGAGATGCTGCCCGACGACGGCAGGATTTGCGAGGAGCAGGCCCCGCCGTGGCAGCACAACACCGAGCAGCACCGCATCTACTGTCACATCCCCCTGGAGGAGTTGCGCAAGATGGAGCCGGTTGTTACGACTGACTGAGGCCAAGGAGACAACGATATGTTTGTCAAGGACTACATGACCCGACACCCCGTCTTGGTGGAGCCAGACATGTCCATCGTTGAGGCCCAGGGCATCATGGCGGAAATGCAGGTTCGACACCTGCCGGTCGTCGAGACAGGAAAGCAGCTGGTGGGCCTCGTTACGCGGCAGACCATGCGCATCCCTCCGACTGAGCTCGCCAGCCTGAACGTGTGGGAGATCACGCGCTTCCTCTCCAATCTGAAGCTCCGGGACGTGATGGTGAAGCGGGAAAACGTCATCACCACGAAGCCAGACGTGACGCTGGAAGAGGCCGCCAAGACCATGATTGGTAGCAAAGTTGGCTGTCTTCCCGTCCTGGAGGACCACGTCGTGATCGGGATTATCACCGAGATCGATATGATGGCTCAGTTGACCGAGCTCCTGGGTGGAAACGTGCCTGGCGTCCGGGCTACCGTGCGGATGCCTAATCGCAGGGGCGAGCTGGCCAAGGTCACCGGCGCCATTTCGGCCCAAGGTTGGGGGATCTACGCGAGCGGAGGAGTCCCCACCCCCAAGGATCCGACCCACTGGGATTGCGTGATCAAAGTCCGTGACGTGCCAAAGGAGGATTTGCTCGCCGTCCTGAGAGGCATCGAAGGACAGGAAGTGATCGACATCCGTTGAACCAGTGCTTAGGCCTGCAGTGAGCCAGCTCAGAGGGACAGGGCGTTGACCAACCCTGTCCCTTGTCGTTGAACCGGTGCCTCCACCCACTCGCCGTGGTTTTAGGGAAGGAATGGGAGCGTCCGTGATCTGTCTCGTGGACATGGAGCACGATGAGGGAACCCGACGCCACGTGTCCACCTCTGATGCGGGTACAGGGCGCACCTCGGCGCGCCGGCCGTACGTCCAAGACATCTGCCGCCGCCTCGAGGCGATCTCCCACACGGAGTGCGTCACAAGACGGTACACGAACATAACGCGCAAGTGGCTTGACGTCGCTGCGATAGACGCGCTCGTCCTCAGCGGCAACGTGACGGAATGGGATCAGTACGATGAGGCAGACTTGCAGCCGCTCACGGAGATTGTGCGGAGCGCGTCACTGCCCATACTGGGTCTCTGCGGCGGCCTGCAGTTCATTGCCATGGCACACGGAGCCGGCGTCGGACCGATCCGAGAACTCGCCAACGGTGAAGAGGATGCGCACGGCGGTCTTGGCTCGGGGTTCTTCAAGGAGTGGGGATTCAAACCCGTGAAGGTCGTCGGATCGGATCCGCTGTTTGACGGCCTGGCGGACCCCGTCTTCCTGCAGGCGCACTATTGGGAAGTCAAGAGCGTACCCGACCGCTTCGAGTTGCTCGCTTCCACTGAAGTTTGCCCGGTTCAAGCGCTGCGCCGAACCGGGTCGCTGGTCTACGGCACCCAGTTTCATCCCGAAGGCTACATTGCAGAGCCAGCGGACAGGGACAGCTGGCTCGTCCAGCTTGTCTATCCGTCGGGCTATGCCAAGGAGCAGCCGGACGGTCGCAGGTTGCTCGCCAACTTCTTCCGCACCGCCGGCATCCTCTCGCAATGAAGGGGATTCCACCGACGGACGTCACCGGCCGGGTTTCGTCGCTAGTGTCGGACCGTCGAACCGCCAACTCGCCAACCTCATAATCAATCCACTATGACTAGAATCGTGGACGTACTGGCCGTCCCCGCCACTGGCGCCTACTACGTGACGGATCTCGCAGCGCTGCAAGAGCATCCGATCCCACTGTCCGATCAGTACACTGCTAGACCTCTCACACCTGGATTCCGGTCGGTGCGCGAGGTTGCAGAGGCCGTGTCCATAGGCTTGGTTCTCAGCGAAGGCTCCACGGACCCGGCAGCCAGGGGCTTCGTGGCGTGGGGGGACTGCGCGACGGTAGCCTATGCGGGGCACTCAGGGCGTGATCCCGTCTTTCGCACCGCCGACGGTCTCAGCTTGATCCGTCGAAAGGTAGCTCCCTTGCTCAAGGGCCGGGAGATCACCAGCTTTCGGGAGATGGCCACCGAGGTGGAGTGCCTTACCCAGGAAGTTCAAATCCCCGCGCCAGGGCAAGACGAAGACAGGGCCTCGGAGGGCAACGAGATGCGAGCCGAGCGCGGACTGTCTCGGCGCGACCTTCTCACGGCGCCACTCCGACTCCTCCGTTCTGACCAGGCCGTGCAGCCCGAACGGGCGCCCGCGAAACCCCGCACAGAGACGTACGTCACTGTTCAACGTCCACTCCACTCCGCCGTGCGTTACGGCGTCAGTCAGGCGCTGCTGAAAGCGGTCGCCCTGGCGCGTAACCTCACAATGGCAGAGGTCATCGCCGGCGAGTGGGATCTGCCCCAGCCGGGCAGCCCAGTTCCCATTCACGCCCAAAGCGGCGCTGAGCGCCTGAAGAACGCCGATAAGATGATAGTCCGCCGCGTCGACTCCCTGCCGCACGCGTTGGTGGAGGATATCCCGGCTCAGCTCGGTGAGGACGGCGAGGAGCTGGTGCGCTACGTGAGGTGGCTCAAGGACCGCGTCGACGAGCTCGGAGGGCCAGACTATCGCCCGGCCTTTCACCTGGATGTGCACGGTGCCTTGGGGCGAATCTACGAGAACAATCTGGGACGCATCCTTGGCTACCTCTACCGACTCGAGTCGTCCGTCCAGCCCCATACCTTGCGGGTGGAAAGCCCCGTCATCATGGACAGCTGCGCCGACCAGATCGAAGCCCTCAAGACCCTCCGACAATACATCAGCTTCCGCAACATGGCTGTGCAGATCGTAGCCGACGAATGGGCG
>JASFVD010000241.1:0-4598 GCA_050050015.1 Anaerolineae bacterium
ATCGACATGGGCTTCCACCGCTGCGGCGAGGACCGCTGAGTCAGGCGGATCGTTGACGTACTCTATGACCTCTTCAACGGTGAGTTCGTCGGGATCCTCGACCACTTCGATCACGGCCTCACGGAGCAGTGATGGGAGTAGATCAAGGAGCTCTGGGTACTTCTGGGAGAGGTTTCTCTCTATCTCCCCCACAATCTGCTGGCTGATCACGATCTGCATGGCGCCCCGTGCTGCGAGGAGAAGAAACTCTCTTGGCACTTCCCGGGACGAGAGGACGGCAGAGAAGACGACATTGGCGTCGAAGAATGCCCTATAGGTCATACTTCTCGGCGAGTTCTGGGTATCTCTCCCTGAAGACCTCTTCTCGTATCTCCTCGCCGTCCTCCAGGAGCTCTTTCAGGATGATGCCTCGCTCCTTGAGGGCGGGAAACCGCACATTGCCCTTATGGGCGGCCCCCACAGCGAGCTACCAGACCTCGATCTCCGGTGTTTCAGGATTCAGAAACGGGCTCGCCCTGAGTCGCCGTTATGCTTCCCGTGGCTCGGCGGGATCGACGTGGACGAAGCAATAGCCTTGAGGCATGTCCTGATGTACTCGTCCACGCACCTCCTCCGCGATGCGGTCTGCCTCCTCGATAGGCAGTCCCCGCTCCACCTCAACGTGCATGCCAGCGTGCACCCTCTCCGGCCCGATGAACTCCGCCCGCAAGTCATGCACCCCCACCACACCCGGGACGGAAGAGGCCAGACGCTCCACCTTGGACAGGAACTGCGGTCCGGGCGAACGGCCCAGCAGGACGGACGAGTTCTCCCGAAACAGACCGATGGCGTTGTAGGCAATGATAGTGGCGACTGCGATGGCAGCGAGGGGATCGGCGAGAGGTTTGCCCCACACGACAAACAAGGTGCCAATCAGGGCGGCCAGCAGGCCCAACTCGTCGTTTATCAGCTCCGTGAGATGCGCCCTGGCCGCCGCCCCGCGCTCCTTCCGCCTCAACGACCTGAACAGCGGGACCGCAGCGATGAGCATCGAGACGACGATGACACCCAGGGCCGCCGGCAGGTTCTTGTAGGTCACATCCTCAGGCCGAAAGAGCCGAGGAATTGCCTCCCGGTACAGTTCGAAACTAGTGAACGAGATGAAGAGAGTCGCAGCCACCACAGCAGCCACGTTCTGGGCCCGCCCATACCCGAACATGTGGAGCTCGTCGGCTTCTTTGCGTGACCAGATGGCTGCCAGGAGCAGGAAGCCGGAGATGAAGATGTCGCTCAGGGTGTGCAGCGCTTCAGCAAACAGAGCCGTGACTCCGGTCATCCAATAGACGACCAGCTTCATAGCCAACACCAAGGCGTACATGCCCAGGCTCAGCTGCAGACCTCGTATGTCGTCTGACTCTGTCACAGCAGATCCTCCTTGGGGTACGACGCACCTCGACAGCTACCCCATGACCACCTCATAGAAGTGCGGGGTAGGGTTACCGTCGAATAGCGGCTCCACACGTCGGTACGCCTCGGCCCGGGTGGAACTGGTGTGCATGGCCATGAACGTCTCGTAGCTCTCGTGCTCCACGATGGCTACGTAGTTCCCACTCTCCCGGGGCCTCAGCAGCCGGCGGCTGATAAAGCCTTGATGCTTTGCGTATTCCTGGTTCGACCAGGCGAACCACTCCCGAAACTCGGCATCCCTCCCTGCCTTGATGGACGGGAAGTGAACGATATTCGCGAACATGGCAATGAACCTCCATCTCCCGACCGATGTGGAGAAGCTGCACGCGACAATCGTCTGGGCCGGCGTGCGGCTCCTCTCCATCGGACTCAAGGTAGTGACCCTTCATACTCGGTGAGGACTAATGGTCCGTCGGCACCGACTACCACCGTGTCCTCCACTCGGACGCCCCACATTCCGGTGTACAGCCCGCAGTTACCCACCGAGATGACCACGTTCGCTGGAAGTGGCGGGGGCTCCTTCTCGCCGTGGAAGAAGGCGTGGCCCGGCGGCAAGGGGGCTTCCTCGAATTCAATGCCCACACCGTGAATGGGCGGCCCGAAGACGTGCTCGCCGTGCCCCGCCTCCTCGAGCACGCTCTGCAGGGTATGCTCCAGTTCGACCATCCCAACGCCCTCCTTGACTTTCGCGATGGTCGCCTGCTGGGCCTCCACGTACAGATCGTAGGCCGACAGCTGCTCCGGGGAGGGATCGCCCACGCACACGGTGCGGCACATATCCGCGCTGTATCCGTCCGCGATTGGGTGGACGTCAATCATCACCAGGTCACCGGTTTCCAGTTTGCGCAGCGTTGGCAGGCCGTGGGCAATGTTGGTGCGCGGGCCGGAGGAAACATATGTGCGCCAGAAACCTTCGGCGCCGGCTTGACGCATCGCGTACTCGGCCTCGGCAGCCACCTGGCTTTCGGTGACGCCTGACTCCACTGCTTCGATGGCCGCTCTCATCCCGGCCTCGGCTACTCCCGCCGCCGCTCCGATGCGCTCGATCTCGTCTGCCCCTTTGACCATGCGTATCTCCGATAGGATGTGCGTGCAGTCCTCGACGGTCACCTCCTCGGGCTTGGCGTGGGGATGGGTCAACATGCCCATCATTGACTTGGTGAGGAAGGTATACTCCAATCCCACCGTGCCCTCGCGAACGCCGAAATGCTCAAAGTGGTGAGCGATCGAATGAATCATGCCGACCTCGTCCTCGAACCCTGCGATATGATCGAAGTGGGCGCGTCGTCTGACGTCTGCCACATCGGTCTGGGGCACGCCCAGGGCGACTTGACCATCCTGGGTGACCATGGCATACGCACACAGGCGCCCGTCACCGGTGAGGTAGAGCATATTGGCCGGCTTGGTGAGCAGCAGCGCATCCAGCTCTGCTGCCTGCATCAGATCACCGCATCTTTGCAGACGTTCCTGGTAGATGCTCATTCTTAGACCTCCTTCTTGTGTCTACGTTCAACCGTTCTGCGCCCGGCCAAGCTACGTCGGCCAGGACAGCGGCTGTCAGACTTGCCGGCTCGACTCGAGCCAAGAACCGTACGCTTCCGTCTATGCTCACTTCCTAGCGGCCTCTTCCCGCCATGGCGATGGCGCGCAACCGGTGCCACGGGCGGCGTCCAGCACCGTGAGCTCTTGACATCCGAGGCAGAGCGCCAATGAGTCCCAGGTACACAGCGTTACCCCTCGCCTCTCCCCCACTGGACATCGCTATGTTGACTGGCTCAGATGACGAAGTCGTGTTCCTCATGCCGCGCGGCGACGGCGTCAGCCAGCCGGTCCAAAGCCTGGAAGTCCTCGTCGTGCGGGAAACCCTCGCAGAGGACCGGGTCCAGAAGCTCCACTTTCAAGTTGGGGATCAGTTCCGCGATCTGCTCGACGACCCGGGTGCTCCACCCGTAGGAGCCGACTACCGACGCAAACCTCGCCTTTGGGCGTAGCATGTTCGCCAAATGGGTGACGTACACCACGAGGGGGTGTGGGCCCACATGGACCGTCGGCGTGCCGATGATAATCGTACCCGCGTCCACCAGCGCGATTGCCAGTTTCCCGATATGGGTCACCGCCAGATCGAACTGGTGTACCTTGACCCCTCGCTCGGCCAGGGCACTGACCAGGTACTCTACCATCTTCTCGGTGCTGCCATGCATCGAGACGTAGGGAAGCACCACCTCGTTCTTGGGCTTCTCAGAAAGCCAGTCGCGGTAAGCGTCGAGGATGAGCGCCGGTCTGTCGTGGATCGGACCGTGGCTCGGGGCGATTAGTCCGATCTCCCGCTCTTCCACTTTGTCCAGGTTCCTCTGGATCACCCGGCGGAAGGGCATCATGATCTCAGCATAGTACCGCTTGGCAGCCTCGTAGACGCGCCATTCCTCGGTCACGTAGAGGTCAGTTGTGGCGAGATGGGAACCGAAGAAGTCACACGTGAACAGGATGCGCTCCTCGTGCAGATAGCTCGACATCGTCTCGGGCCAGTGAACCCAGGGCGTGTGGATGAACTCCAGCGTACGATTGCCCAGCGACAATGTCTCACCCTCGTCCACACTGACGAATCGCTCCTCGGCGACGCCCAGCAGATCGATCAACATGCCTTTTCCCCTGGGCGTTGTGATGACCTGGGCGTCCTCGTGCTTCTCCAGGACCTGGGGGATGGACCCCGCATGGTCCTGTTCGGCGTGATGCGAGACGACGTAGTCGATGCGCGGCACATCCTCAAGTTGGAGCATCAACACGTTCGTCATCGTGGGGTCAACCGTATCCAGCAAGACCGTCTTCTCGTTCCCCTCGACCAGGTAAGCGTTGTAGCTGGTGCCGTCAGGCAGCGGTATCAGGGAATCGAACAATCGCCGATCCCAGTCCACGGCACCCATCCAGCGGATGCCGTCCCGGATTCTCCTCGCTTTCACAATCCCTCCTCGAACCGTAGTATTGTCCTGGCCTGGTATCCCACCCCTTCACGGCTCGGGATCTTTGGAATCCGGCCACGACCTTGTCCCCGTCTCTGGAAATGTTCCAGCACACAGAACCCCCTACCTGCGCCTCCATTCCCGCGGCCCTCGAGGATTGCGTCAGCGCACATATGCTCGACCGTGAACGACGAC
>JASFVD010000242.1:0-4577 GCA_050050015.1 Anaerolineae bacterium
CCTGTCAGAGCAGAAAGTCGTGAGTTGGGCAATCCACATCTGCGACGTACTGAGCTACCTCCACGGCCACGAGCCCCAGCCCATCGTTTTCCGAGACATCAAGCCCTCAAACATCATGCTTGACGAGTATGGGCGCATCAAGCTGATCGACTTTGGAATTGCCAAGGTGTTTCAGAGCGGCAAGAAGGGAACGATGATCGGCACGGAGGGCTACTCCCCTCCAGAGCAATATCAGGGCATTGCTGACCCTCGAGTGGACATTTACGCGTTGGGCGCTACGCTGCACCACTTGCTCAGCGGGCGTGATCCACGAATGGAACCGCCATTCTCCTTTGCCGACAGGCCGATCCACGAGGCGAACCCCAGTGTTTCCCGAGAGCTGGTTGAGGTCGTTGATAAGTCGCTGCAGTACGAGCCCAACGACCGTTACGGCTCGGCCGAGGAGATGCAGCGAGCTTTGATGAATCTTCCATCTGCGAGAGGCATAAGCAGTGCTCCCGCGTTCGGAGCGCCGGCCACCGTTAGCACCAGTGAGATAACCCCCTTCTGGCGTTTCGCCCTTGAGGACGAGGTCCGATCCTCCCCGGCTGTGGCGGGCGGTACCGTGTATATTGGGGCCTATGACCATAACCTGTATGCCATCGATGCCGAGCGCGGCGAGTTTCTGTGGAAGTACGCGACGGATGGCGGAATCGCCTGCACTCCCTGTGTATACGAGGACTTCGTGTTTGTCGGGTCGGCTGACCGCGTGCTCTACGCGATTGGGGCTGGCAACGGACGGATCCGCTGGACTTGTCCTACGGAGGGCAGAGTATGGTCTTCGCCCCAGGCTGCCTTCCACCATGTCTTCTTTGGCTCCGACGACCGTCATCTGTACGCCGTCAACGTCCAATCCGGTCGCATTGCCTGGAAGTTCGAGACAGATGGCAAGGTGCGTTCCTCCCCACGTGTCGGTGAAGAGGCTGTATACGTGGGTTGTGAGGCGGGCGTTGTCTACGCTGTGGACACGGGGGGGAATGTTCGTTGGCGGTTCAGGGCGAAGCGTGGCGTGACCGCATCTCCGGCCGTCACGGACGAAATGGTCTACGTCGGATCCCAAGACAGATTCGTCTACGGACTGGACGTTCGGTCGGGATGGTTAGCGTGGCGCTATAGAACGGACGGAGCAATCATCTCCTCCCCAGCCGTGGGCAACGGTATGGTGTATATCGGATCGGCAGACAGTCACATGTACGCGCTGGACGCGGAGACTGGGCGTCTCGTGTGGCGTCACGGCACTGATGGTCAGATCACGTCGTCACCAGCCGTGCTTGGCGGGGGTGTCTACTTCGGCTCAGTGGACGGGGCCGTCTATAGCCTCGACGCCGAATCAGGTAATCGCCGCTGGCGGTTCCAGACGGATGGCCCGGTGACGTCATCGCCCGCTGCGGTGGATGGTGTGATCTACATCGGTTCCTCCGATCACAACGTCTATGCTCTCCCCGCATAAGGTGAGGTAGACGGGGCGGTCCCTATGGAATTCTTCCGTAGACTGATCGGTCGTGAGGCACCCGCAGCGGCGACAGCCTCGTCAGCGTGCCCGAAAGTCCCTTCCGTCCCATCCAGACTCGAGGTCGGGTGGCTGACGGATGTCGGCCGAGTCCGCGATCACAACGAGGATTCTGTACTGATTGTCACAGGGTCAAGCGATGGTGGTGAGGGAATGCCATCATTCGGGCTTCTCGTTCTCACCGACGGCATGGGGGGACACCAGGCCGGCGAGGTGGCAAGCTCTATCGCAGCTCGGGTCGCGGCCCATCACATCACGCACCAGTTCTACCTTCCTACCCTTCTCAATCACGCACGGAACGCGGATCAGCCAGCACTGACCGAAGTTCTCACCGATGCCGTACAGGCCGCCAACAGGGCTGTATCCGAAGAGGCGCCGGGCAGCGGCACCACGCTGACCTGTGCGTTGATACTGGGAAGGCAGGCTTACATTGCGCACGTAGGTGATAGCCGGGCCTACATATTGGCCGACGGGGAGCTCACGCGGATCACGCACGACCATTCCGTGGTGGATCGTCTGGTGGAGTCAGGGCAGCTAACCCGCGACGAAGCAGCCGTGCATCCACAGAAGAATGTGCTGTACCGCGCTGTTGGCCAGAGCAGCGAAGTGGAGGTAGACACGCACGTGCGACAGATTCGCCCTGGTGCCTACCTGTTGTTGTGCAGCGACGGGCTCTGGGGCTTGGTCAACGACGCCGATATGGTAGCCATTATTGAGAACGCGTCTTCGCTGCAGGGGGCGTGCCAGGACCTGGTCGCTATCGCGAACGAGGCTGGCGGCCGTGACAATATTGCGGTGATTCTGTGGCACTCCCCTTTGGGCTAGGCGATGGATATGGACGTCGAGAAGGACTACTACTCCATACTGGGGGTCTCGCTCTTCGCAACGCCTGAGCAGATCAAGCATGAATATCGCGAGCTGGCGCGCCGCTACCATCCCGACAGCCGCGACGTTGAGACACCGACAACCCTCTTTCACGAGATTCACGAGGCCTACGCAGTCCTCAGTGATGACTCGACCCGCCGCCTCTACGACCGCCGGCGCAACAACGTGGGCACCGGTGAAAGGGCGGCGCTGGCTTGGAACCTGGTGCTGAGTCGAGAGCGTCTCTACTCGGGGCACGAGGAGCAAGTCCTCTACGCGCTTCTGCAGATAGGGGCGGCCGCCGCCTCGGTGAACCAGCGTCTCCCGCTTGATCTGTCCATCGTCATCGATCGAAGCACGAGTATGAGAGGGGCCCGCCTGGAGCAAGTCAAGGAGGCAGCCCGCCAGATCGTCGATGAGCTGGACGACGAGGATAGTCTGGCGATCGTAAGTTTCAGTGATCGGGCCGAAGTCGTCCTGTCGGGTCGAGTGGGCACCAACCGCGCCCAGGCAGGGGCTGGAATTTCCGCTCTTCACGCTGAGGGCGGGACCGAGCTGCTTCAGGGTCTGACGGCTGGACTGGAGGAATTGGGAGCCTATCGGCGAAGGGATGCCGTTGGTCATCTGATTCTTCTCACCGATGGACGAACCTACGGAGACGACGAGGCCTGCATCGCTGCAGCGGAGGAGGCTGCGCAGAGAGGCATCGGGATTACAGCCATGGGCATCGGCACGGACTGGAACGATGAACTGCTCGATGAGATCGCTTCCCGAACTGGGGGGACCTCGGCCTACATTGCGTCGCCGGGACAAGTCAGACCCCTAATGAAGAACCGGGTGCGCAGCCTCGGCGCTGTCTTTGCCAAGCGTTTGGCTCTCACTGTTCGAAACGCTGACGACGTGCGGGTAGAGAGTGCTTTTCAGACATCCCCCTCCCTGGAGTCCATCGATCTGTCGGAGGGGAAGGCGAGCCTAGGTTCGCTCGCCGTGGATGAGCCCGTGAGAATCCTGTTTGAGATAGCGATCCAGAAGAGATCGCCGGGTGAACACCGTTTGCTGCAGTTTGAGCTCAATGGAGATGTCCCCTCTCTTGATCGTCGAGGAGAGACGTTGAGGCGGGATATCCGGTGCGTATTCACCGACGATGAATCGAACCGGGGCGAGAGGAACGTGCCCCCGGCCATCCTGAGCGCCCTGAGCAAAGTCACGCTCTATCGCATGCAGGAACAGGCCTGGGTCGCTCTGCGCGAAGGTCGTGTGAAGCGCGCGACCCATCAGCTGGAGATGGTGGCTACTCGTCTCCTGGATATGGGCGAGAAACGATTGGCCCGGGCCGCGATGCTCGAGGCGGAGCATATCGCGAAGAAAGGTAGCTCCACGGATCGGGGTCGCAAGGAAATCAAGTACGGCACGCGGAGTCTTGATGTAGGGAGGGAGGCACATGATTGAGTGTCCATCTTGCGGGCGAAAGCATCGGCCGGGCACCCTCTTCTGCAGCGAATGCGGCGTCTATCTGCCTACTGGGGGTCCCCTTGGCACAGAACCCATTCCGGAACGAGACTTACCAGCAGCGAAGGCCCATGCCTGGGGCACTGATTCCGAGGGAGATCGAGGAGAACAGGCCGGTGCCGTGTTGCGGGTCAAGGTTCGCTCGACGGGCCGCCAAATCCAGCTCCCGTCTGAGGAGGACGTTCAGCTTGGCCGCTTGGACGCTGCTCACGGCATCTTTCCAGATATCGACCTAACACCGGATGGAGGGCTCGAGGGTGGCGTCTCGCGCCGCCATTGCAGGATCTATGAGGACGACGGCGAGTTCTTCGTTGAGGATCTTGGCAGCGCCAACGGGACTTTCTTGGATGGTGAGAGGCTGACCCCCTACCTGCCTCACGCGCTTAGCGACGGTGAAGTACTGCAACTGGGTCGTGTCGAATTGGAGATCGCTATCGAGCTGTGATCTAGTGAAGGACCGGAGGACTCAGATGACTCACAAGGTACTGGTGCACGTATTGAACGAGGAAGCGGTCATTGGGGAGGTTGAGAGGCTCCCCGAGCCGACCGATCAAGTGTTGATCCTTCGCAATGTTCGGTACCGTGATGGCCGGGATGTCTCCTACGTGCTACCTGAGACCGATACCATCATCTATCCGTGGCAGCGCATTCATTG
>JASFVD010000243.1:0-4577 GCA_050050015.1 Anaerolineae bacterium
TCGTAGGGCTCCCTCGAAGGCACACAGTCTCCCAGCTCGACTCCGCCGGGCAGTGAGTCGAACGAAGGCTGGACCGGCATCCGCTTCAGATGGGCCGCGCGAACGCCCCTCAGGGACGCAACGCAGTCCTCGCCGTCCCACTGCTTCCTCTCACCAGTCCGAGCGTCGATGACATGAAGCGCACCGTCCTCTAACTTCTCAAGGTAGACGAACCTCTCCCCTTCAGCCCCCTCTTCATCCATCCACTTGAGGATGATCTCCCACCTGCTGTCCCTCAGCGCTCCCAACTCCTCGATTGACCGTTGACTATCATCCTCTACGGTATCATCGAAGGCCGAGAACAAGGCGACGGCGGCATCCCACGCCAATTGATTGTCCTCGACATAGGCAACTCTAGCAGCTACCAATAGCTTGTCCAGCAGAGGCGGCGTGACGCGCCGCCCGTAGACCTTGCGCAGCAGGATGGTCAGGCCAGTGAGCAAGCCTCCATACTCTCCCAGTGTTTCGCCTCCGGGCTCCTCACCGAAGTCATAGCTCTCCCAGCGAGGATCTACTTGTCCAACTGCGATGTCCTCATCCAGCTCCGGGAGAAGATGGATAGCAGCTTCCCAAGGTGCCTTGGTTTCAATCTCGCGATACTGAGCGCCGGGGTAGTGGTCACGATACCAAGCTCTCAAATCCCCCTCGTGCTGAGAGGGGTTAATGACCGTTATCCAGCGCTCCGAGGGCCCAATGCCGGCGTCATCAACTGAATGTCCCATGCTTTGCAGGGTCTCGGACGATCCAAGGGCAATAGCTGTGCGCCATTCGAGCCGCTGAAGCGGATCCGTGGTCTTGGGCAGTAGAATGTAGCTACGTTGATAGGGAACTCGCGGCGGCACGAAGTCCGGCAGCGCTGGCTCGTCTGGCTCTTCGAGCTGCTCCCGCGCTTGCCCGGGAGCCAGAGCGTTTTGCCGGTCCTTGATGTCGACCATGTACCCTGTGAGGGCGGGATAGACTCGCTCGTAGTCCGTGTGCCTCCACCCTTGCGTCCGCCCCAGCGTGAAGGGACAGGCTGCCCAAACATAGTAGTCTCTGCTCGCCTCGCCGTCATACCAGACGAGAGCATCCACGATCGTATCGACGGAGGCGGATCTCTCGTCGCCCAGGTACCACTCACTCACAACCAGGGGAATCACCTCTCCCCGCTCTTCCAGCAAGTGATAAAGGAAACGGTAGCGGAAGTGGAGAGGCCCGGCCCCCTCTACTGCTGGCGATCCTGGGATGGTGTCCGGCCAGTAGTCAGTCGGATCGTGCGTATCGAACGTGCCTTCGTGCAAGGTGAGGATATGCCCACCCTCACGTGCTCGCGCGAAGACGCCCGTCTCGACCATTGCCTCCATCTCACCCCACTCGGGAGTCCCGGCGTTGAGTCCAAACAGCGCCAGCCTCAAGCCTAGGTCCTCAGCCTTCTTCATACAGGTCATCATCAGACCTGCCAGACGACGATACCCTTCCGGCCCAGGAGGGTCGGGTTCGTTGACGATCTCCCAGTAGTCCACCGCGCCCAGGACGTCGTTGCCGGCCTTGTTCGTTATCACGCCCATCAGCCGGTCGGCGAGAGCCTCAATGTCGCAGTCGGGATCATCCAGCTCACCGCATCCCTCGTACTGGCAGGTGAGCCGGCCGATCGTAATCACGTCAGGGTCGATGTCCTTGATCTCGACAAGCCACCCGAAATCGTCGACGGCCTTCACGACGGGGAACCGAGTCCCCTTCCTTTGGAGACCCCGTGAGAAAGGGACTACATTGTTGGCCCTTATCGAGTGGACGCCTATCTTGCTGCCCTCTTCTATGACCGGATAGGTCCAATCCATCACCTTCGGCTCGAGCTCAGACTCGCTCTCCGGGGTCGGCAAGAGCTCGAAATCTGGCTCCGCGGACTCCTTGACCGTGATCAACTCGACGGCATCCCAGTAGACATCGTTATGCTTGAAGGCCCAAAGGGTCCGGCTGCGAAGGAATACGGTGACCGTGCTTGCCTCCGCCACTGCCTCCACGGCGGGTACCTGATGGTACTCGTTGTAGATGTGAGCTGCGCGGCCCCAGACGACTGTCTCGGCGAAAGGATCGGTGCCACCGGCGGGATCAATGCCCAGCCTGAAGGAGACGTTGTCCACGGAATCATTCCAAGGATCACCTGTCGAGGCAGGGATATCTTCCTCCATCAGACAGACCGGGCCCCTCCCTACGCCGCAAGAACAGCGGGGGTCGTCGGTGCAGGCTTCGTGACCCTCGAGAGGATGGTTGCTCCATGCGTGCGCCCTTGCCGTGAGGCGCAGTCTCTGATCCGGATCCACCTGGACCTGCTGGAGAAGACCTGCATCGTGCTTACGATAGAAGGTGAATAGTCTGGCTGCCTTCTCACCCTCGTGGACCCGATAGGTGGCATGCTCTTTTCGGACTGCCCCAACCTCAGGTTGATCCCAGTTGCCGGGATCGTCATAGTACCACGAGAGCCAGCCAGACGGGACGTGCCCCTCGTCAAGCTCCGTCTCGTATGGCTCCCCCCCCGCTGGGAAGACCAGGACCGGTTGGGAGCTCTCTTCGTCCCAATCAGCCTCGAAGCCACCATTCTGGAGCAAATTCCTCGTCATCCGTGACCTCCTACCAGGTTTGCCCGTGCCCAGACGAGGGGCTCGGGAGGAACCCCGCTTCAGTCGCTATCGAAACCTAGCCCGCGCTCACGCAGGCTCACGAAGCGGTGCTGTCCGACGATCAGGTGGTCCAAGACCTCGATGCTCAGGAGGTCGCCTGCTTCGATCAGCTGTCGCGTGACCCCCACGTCCTTGGGCGAAGGGGAAGGATCGCCCGAAGGATGGTTGTGCGCAACGATGACGGCCGCGCAGTTCCGCTTGATCGCATCACGAAAGATCTCCGCAACGCGGATGTGAGAGGCGTTGAGGCTGCCCACGTAGACGGTGTCTGAGCCAAGCAGCCGATTGCGGGTGTCGAGGTACAGGACTCGAAAGTGTTCCTGCTCCAGATGAGCCATCTCCGCCATCAGCAGCTGCGCCACGTCTGACGGAGACCGAATGACAAGGCGCTCCTCGGGGGTGGCAAGCAGCATGCGCCGCCCAAGCTCGAGTGCGGCTTTCAGCTGTGCCGTCTTGGCGTTGCCCAAGCCGCGCTCGGCGCGCAATTCGGCGAAGCTAGCCCGGGCTAGACCAGGGAGACCCTCATGGGCGGAAAGGAGCCGCCCAGCCAGCGTCAGGGCGCTTTCACCCCCCACGCCTGTGCGGAGAATGATGGCTAGCAGCTCAGTGGTGGAGAGTGCGCTCTCGCCACAGCGGGCCAGCCGCTCGCGGGGTCGTTCCTGGGTCGGCAGATCCTTGATCGTGGGTGACGATGCTCGACTCATTGTGCCCCCTTGTTCAGTTGTAGCGCAGACGGATCAAGCCACAATACTTGGTGGGAGTACCCTCTGGAGACATGCGATGGCGACTCTGACACCATCGTCTGGAGCGCACGGTCAGAGCCGTCACTTCTCGGAATGGAGAGAGCAGATAGGCAGCAGCTGATTAGTGGAGAGGAACCGCTCTCGCCCTTGAGACAATTCCTCGTCCCGCGGGCGACCTACTGCTCTTCGATCACGATCGTGTCAATGGTATCAGGCTCCGGCTGGTCGGGACCGGGCTGTGTCTCCGTCAGACTCTCGGCGATATCCATTCCCTCCGTCACGCGCCCGATGACGGTGAAATTGCCGGTGAAATCAGGCTGAGGTGCATAGGTGATGAAGAACGAACTGCTGTTCTGATTGGGCGCAGCGGTGTACAGAGCCACCAAACCAGCCTCATCGAAGGATAGATCGGGTGTTGTCTCATCACCACAGGTGTAACCCGCGTAGGGCAATCCACCGCCGGAGTTCGTAGGGTCGCCCGTCAGAGCAACCTGCTCGTGATTGACGAAGAAGAAGTCCAAGCCGTCATACCACCCTTCCTGCGCCAGGAAAGCGAAACTGTTGACGTTGGTGGGGACCTGGTCTTCGAACAACTCGACCTTGATATCGCCCCTGGTCGTCTTGATCGTCGCTGCGTAATCCTTGTCCGCGTCCATCACCTGTTCCGGCACTGAATCGTACATCTGACCCTGCATGGCGACCAACTCGATGAAAGGCTCAAGCCGGCTGAACCCGCCAAACTGCTGAGTCGGGTAGAAGACGCTGTTGATCACGTACGTCGGCGTAGCCATCTGGCCATACTCTTGGTAGGCCTCGTAGTCAGCCATGATCTGCTCTCTGTAGGCGTGCTCGTTAAGCGCCGTCTCGAAGCGCTCAGCGTCGAGTTCGAGCTCACCAGCGTACTCGACCAGCTTGCCGATGACATCTTCCTCCGACAGGCCGCTCCACTCCTGCTGACTATCGTACAGCAAATCATGCATATCCCAGAACTTGCCTTGGGCAGCCGCTGCCTCGGCGGCCTCGGCCGTAATGAGGGCGTTGTTGTGAATGCCGGTCAAGGGCAGGTGGCGATACACGAACCGAAGCCGATCTCCGTACTTATCCATCAAGAAGTCGCGCACCGAACGAAGTCCGGCAC
>JASFVD010000244.1:0-4564 GCA_050050015.1 Anaerolineae bacterium
TCCAGCCGGCGCGCGGCGACAACATTGCCTTCTCGCTAGATCTGGATCCGGAGTCGGACGCTCTGCAGCGGATCTCCCGTCTTGCTCAGAAGGTCCGCGAGCGGAGGAACATAACCGTTCGACAGGTCGATCTCGCGAGGTGGGACGAGGAGGTTGACTGCATTCATCGGCTGCTGAACACTGCCTTGAAGCACCTCCCCGACCACATAGGGTGGCATCGGGATGCCCTGGAGGCGATGCTGACGCCATTTCGCGAGATTGCTGATCCCGAGCTGATCCTGTTCGCCGAGGTGGAGGGGAAAACTGTGGCCTGGTTTCCAGGAATCGCGAACTTGAACGAGATCTTCATCCACGTCAACGGCCTCCGATATCCGTGGGACTACCTCAGGCTCTGGTGGTACATGAGGCGTCAACCAGAGTGCCTGAGTATCAAGAGCGCTCTTGTGCTCCCTGAATACTGGGGCTCGGGTGTGATCGTCCTGCTGTTCGACGAGATGGCGCGGCGCGCCATGGCTAAGGGATACACCTGGATCGACTCGTCCCTCACGTCTGCCGACAACCCCAACACCCCGCAACTGGCCAAGCACGTGGGCGGTGAGATCTACAAGCGGTACCGGGTCTATCGACTGAATCTCTAGTCCGAACCAAGAGCGGGTTAGCTCCCCAGCTCATATCACCTGCGAAACGATCGGTCGCCACTGCCCTTTCATGCCCGCAACGGCGGGACCGAGGCCGGGCGGTGGCTGGCTGCCAGCTTGAGCCGGCTGCCGTCCTCCCCTCGTGTGACGCAGCAACCGTCCGTCCGACCAGGGGATGCGCGCCCGACGGACCACGGATTGAAGCCTGCCTCAAGACCTCCCCGATCCAGACGATTGTTTGCCGTCCCCTGGGCGAATCGCTCGGCTAGCCTCCCATCCGGCGTTGCAGAGACTCGACCTCGCTCGGGAAGTTCCTCGCAAGCCGCTTCTTCCTCACATTCTGCCTCAGAATCCAAAGAAGGTCAGAGTCCCCTGAGTCGGCCAGTTCCTCCAAGAGGGAGAAACCTTGGTCGGGCAGCGCGCGGACGACGACGCTTAGCGTATAGCCTAGACCCTTCCTCAGGACGCGGAAGGTCTGGGACTTGCGGTCCTCGGCTCGCTTCGCTTCGTCGAGGATCTTCGCATGGATATGGAGGGCGGAGAGCGCTGTCTCTCGGCTTTCAAGTAGGGAAGGCTCAGCTACGGCCGCCGCCACGGCGCGCATCTCGAGCCATGCTTCGCCCTGGATCCAGCCCTCAACCGCCCTCATCGTCGTTCGCGTGTGCCGGGCGAGCAGTCTCTGCAAACCAAAGCACACGGCCTCGCGCATTCTCCATCTTGGGTCGCTGGCTAGTCTTCTCAGGCTGATCAGGGCGGATTCCTGGAACTCGGCCGAGACTGATCCTATTGCGCCGATTCCGATGGCGCCGCAGAAAGGGATGAACTCTCGTGGATCGTTCGTAGGGGCTTGATCTGCTGGGACGTCGACCATGGGCACGCACAGGTCCCACACTTTCTGCACGTCGCGCTCCGCGTAGGTTTCGACCAAATCGGCAAACGCGTGGGCGAGTTCCAGGTTCGCCCTCGGGTGCGGAAGATTGCCGTTGGACACGAGGTACGTGAGGATGTCCTGAGCGTCTCCCGTCTCGAAGAATGCCTCCATGTGAACGACGAGGTCTTGCTTGTGCCTTTCGCGCTTGCTCATCTGACGGACTCCCTTGCGCTAGCTGATAGCGGACCGATGCACTCCTTGCCAACATGAGACTTCTCGACCATGCTTCGCGGGAGCAAGATTCGCGTGCTATCTCAGTCTGCTAGCATGCCGTGAGACGATGTCAGTGGTTACCGGCACAAGTTGCTGAGGCCCGGGATGCGTCCAGGTTCCCCGCTGCTACGGATTCGCTCGGTCTCCCGACCGGGCATCTGTGGGGCCGGGTGCGAAGACCTCGCCTGGCAAGGAACTATGCCGCCACGTACTGACGGTCAAGGGTGACCCGGGCTTGCCCGGAGCCCATCGGACGTCGGTGACGACTCATGCCGCCTTTCGTGCGCTGCCTGACCGGCGGCTCGTCTCCTGGACAGAGAGGAGGAGGACCAGCCCAACGGCGAGGAACGCCAAGACTGGCAGGATGGCCACGCGCTGTCCTAGCTGCTCCGCCAGTCCGGCCCCCCGCTCGTGAGCCCTGAACCACAGGAAAGAGGCGGATTCTCCCTGGGCCTGGAACCATAGGGCGGCTTCGGCGGCCACGATGCCATAGATGGTGGGACCGATGAACGACGACGTGCGTCCGGCGACGGCGAAGAAGCCGTAGAACTCGGCGCTCCGGCCGGGCGGGCTGAGCACGGCGATCATACCTCGGCTCACGGACTGGACGGCGGACAGGGCACATCCGGCCACGCCACCGATGATGAAGAACCCGAGCACCGACTCGTTCAGAAACAGCCCCAGGACCGCCGCGAGCATCATCAAGATGAACACGATCAAGGTGTTCTTGTTGCCTATGTGCTCAGTGAGGATGCCTGAGAAGTAGGCTCCGACGACGCTCGTCACCTGAACAATGATCATAAATACGAGCAACATCTGCTGCTCGAGGCCAAACATAACAGCGCCGAAGATAGCGGCGAAGTTGATGGTCATTAGCACACCGTCGTTGTAGACGAGAAAAGCGATGATGAACTTGATGAACTCGCGGTGTTGCCTTACCGTGCCGAACGTGCGCTGCAGGCGCTTCAGCGCGACACCGATGTAGGACTCCCTTTCGGGCATTGGTTGGTGCTGGGCTCGTTCCCTGAGCCAGACAAACAGAGGGGTGGCGAAGACGGCGAAGTACAGGGCGGTGAACACGAGAGACAGCCGGACTACCCAGGTTCCCTCTACTGCCGTTATCAGGACGAGGACGAGCAGGAGACAGCCGATCCCACCGATCAAGCCGATGGCCCACCCGTTTCCCGAGACACGGCCTGTCTCCTCGCGCTCAGCAACCTCCGGGAGAAGAGCGTTGTAGAAGACCTGCCCGCCGCGGTAGCCTATCTCGGCAAGGATGAAGAGCAGCATACCGGCGAGGATATCTCCCTGCCGGACGAAGAACAGCGTCGCCGTGGCCAGGCAGGCCAGGGCGGTGAAGAACAGAAGGAACCTCTTCTTGCGGCCGGCGAAGTCGGCGATGACTCCGAGCACTGGCGAGATTACTGCGACCACCAGCATCGCTATGCCAACCGAAAGACCCCATAGGCGCGAGCCCTCAGCTCCGCCGACCACGTGCTCCTTGAAGTAGGCTGCGTACACAGCGAGCAGTACGACTGCCGCATAGGCTGAGTTGCCTATGTCGTAGGAATACCAGGCCAGGCGCGAGCGCGTCGACTGACGTCCGATGTTGGGGAAGATAGCCTTAAGAATCGTCTCCATTGAGTCTCCTCCGCGAGTCGGGGCCTTGCAGCACTCAGGCCGCTGGCCGACAGCGCTGGTCGAGTCTTCGTCGGCCCAGGCTGTACGCCCGTACGAAGAGAACCAGCCATTCAGAAGCTGCACATGCACTAAAACCCCAACCCGGACGAATCGACACGCTCAGGTTGCCCTTCGTGCCCAATAGGCTAGGCGCAGCGCTCAATGGAGGAGACAACGTGATGGGCATAACACGCGGCCCCACGCCTGGTGAAGCCGGCTGCGTGAAGCTGACGTGGAAGGCGTCGAGAAGTGGCCCCCGCAGAGGTGGAACGATGAGCGTCGACGAATGTGATCGTGACGGGGCATCGCGCAGGGATCAACGGTCAGCATAGTGTGGCTTGCCGCCGGCGGAGTCGTGGAGCGAGTGCAAGGGGCGGCAAGGCACCCTCGACCTCCTCCATAGACGTGTCTCTGTACAGAAGCTGACGAATACTCCGCCTTGTCACCAATCCTTCGGATCACCATGCGGACTCCAGGTGCTCCCACTCGCCGCCGTTCGGTCCGAGTCTCCAAACACCACCGTCCACTGCACGTATGTAGAGGTGAGAATATCGGTAGTGAGAGGTCCGCTGGATGGCAGTCTGATAGCCACGTTCCTGGTCGACGGCCCAGCCGAGCCGCTCGCGGACCGTCGATTCCTCTCGCCAGACCATCCCGAACCCTCGCACAGGTTGGTAGAGGCCGGCAGGAGGATCGATTTCGGGATCCAGGATTGGCTCACCTTCGTGCCACTCGTCGCTGAAAGCCGTCCAGCGGGGGTGCTGATGGTCATCGAAGAGCACGTAGACTCGATCTTCACCACCGACCCATAGCATCGTGCCTCGTTCGAAATGCTCCTCAGCGCCCTCCGCGATTGTTGGAGGGCTGGCCGGGCAGATGTCTGGAGCGGGGCTGAAAAACCACTCGTCGGGACAGCTCAGTTCGATCTGGACCGTGTCCTGTGCCAACACGCCTTCGTCGTCGTAGACGAAGAGGACGAACGTGTCATGGTTGCGCCTCTGAGGCGAGATGGTGTATTGGAGCGAGCCTGTGTGCCCGACGCGCCAGCTTGGCATGCTCATCTGACCGCTCGGAAGCAGGTGATAGATGGTGGCCCCGTCGC
>JASFVD010000245.1:0-4559 GCA_050050015.1 Anaerolineae bacterium
TGAGCTGGGTTCAGACCGTCGTGAGACAGGTCGGTCTCTATCTGCTGTGGGCGTAGGGGATTTGAGGGGAGCCGTTCTTAGTACGAGAGGACCGGAACGGACAGACCTCTGGTGTGCCAGTTGTTCCACCAGGAGCATCGCTGGGTAGCTATGTCTGGCAGAGATAACCGCTGAAAGCATCTAAGCGGGAAGCTCGCCCCAAGATGAGATCCCCCACTGGATAATCCAGGTAAGACCGCCGGGAGATTACCGGTTTGATAGGCGGGAGGTGTAAGCACAGCAATGTGTTGAGCTGACCCGTACTAACGGTCGAGGGCTTAACCAGTGATGCGGAGAACTTGGAGTTTTCGTTCTATTCAGTTAACAATCGAATAAGCGTTCACAAAGAAGAAGTCCCTTGGTGATTGTAGCGGCGGGGGTACACCCGGTCCCATCTCGAACCCGGCAGTTAAGCCCGCCAGCGCCGATGGTACTAGAGGGGGAGCCCTCTGGGAGAGTAGGTCATTGCCAAGGGGCTTCTTTTTCGTTGTGAGGTCCAACATAGAGAATCACCCGCCGCCGACCGAGCGGTCAGCTCGACCAGACAGAGAGTGATTCTGGGGAAGCGGTCTGCGCCCTCTTCTTGATCTCGGATCGACAGGTCTTGGGTATGTGAAGGGTTACGCTGGGCCGAGTCTTTGCTGAGGATCTACTCTTCGGGATCTTGCTTTGCTTCGTCTCCCTCTTTGCCCGCAAGCCCCTCCCGGAACTCTCGGATTCCTTGACCTAGCTCCCTGCCGATCTTGGAGACCCGTCCCACCCCGAAGAGAAGCAACACCACCGCAAGAATGAGCAACAACTCTCCCCAACCAAGTTGTCCAAGCATAGCCTTCCTCCTTCTGTACGCTAAGTAGATGCGGATTATATCACGCCTTCCATCTACCTACAAATGGAGGCTTGCACTTGCTCTTATCGTTGTGAGATGCTAGACTATTGGAGGCGCAACGGGAGGAGCGATACATGGCTGCACAGGCAATTTACCGCAAGTGGCGACCTCAGACCTTTGAGGAGATCGTGGGGCAGGAGCATGTCGTGCGAACGCTCCGCAACGCTCTGCTGTCTGGACGCGTTCATCACGCGTACCTGTTTGCTGGCCCTCGCGGGACAGGAAAGACAACAACAGCACGGTTGCTCGCCAAGGCGGTGAACTGTCTGGCTCCCGAGGAACAGCGCCCCTGCAACGAGTGCGAGATATGTGTTGCGATCAATGAGGGACGCCTGATCGACCTGATCGAGATCGACGCGGCCTCCAACACCGGAGTGGATGACGTCCGGGAGCTCAGGGAGCGAATCGGCTTCCGTCCCAACGAAGCACGCTACAAAGTCTACGTGATCGACGAGGTTCACATGCTCTCCAATGCAGCGTTCAACGCGCTGCTGAAGACGTTGGAGGAGCCGCCGGAACACGCCATCTTCGTCGCGGCTACTACAGAGCCCCGCAAGATCCCTCCCACGGTGCTGTCGCGCTGCCAGCGTTTCGATTTCCATCGCATCTCCGTCTCCCAGATGGTCGAACGACTGGCGTGGCTGGCCGAGCAGGAAGGGATCGAGGCTGAGCATCAAGCTCTTGAGCTCATGGCTCGGCAGGCCACGGGCAGTATGAGAGACGCGGAGAGTCTGTTGGACCAGCTTGCCTCGTACGACGAGGGAGGGATCACCGTCAATGAGATGCAGGCTGCGCTGGGGATCGGCGCTGATGAGACCGTGACAGAGATATCTCAGGCTCTGCTCGAGGGTGATGTGGCGAAGGGATTGGAGGCCATCAACTCGGCTGTTGACAGAGGCGCGGACCCGCGGCAGTTCGCGCGGCAGATGGTGGAGCACCTGCGGGCGCTACTTCTGTTGCGCCTCGAATCGGGCGTCGTGCCTCCGCATATCCCAGAAGCTCTGCTACCGTCGCTGCGTGATCAGGCGGATGCATTTTCTCGCCGCCAGCTCGTCAGGGCCGTGCGGCTCTTCAATGAGGCGAGTCAGGAGACCAGGGGCGGCTGGCAGCCTCAATTACCGCTGGAGATGGCCTTCATCGAAGCGGTCCTACACACGGGGCCGCCAGTTGATCCGGACGAAGGGAAGGGTTCATCCGCTGGTAGGGCGGGCGCCAACCAGGATAGGACGCGGGCAAGGAGTCGCAGGGAGGGGTCCGGTCGTGGCGTAGAAGCGTCAGAGGCGGCGACGTCAGGAACTTCGGGGGGCAGGAGGGGAGCGACAGGGACGGGTTCGAGGCGCGAAGGGGACAGGGACTCCAAGCAGTCCACGCAGGCCAACTCCGTGCGAGAGCCGCCCCCAACCTTCCAGGTTTCCGACAGCGTGGACGGCCCTCTCAGCGTGCAGACGGTCCGCGACCATTGGCCTGACTTCTTGAACGCCCTACGCCCAAAGGATCTGAAGCTAGAGGCTTTGATGCGTTCTTGCGACCCGGTCGCTGTGGAGGACGACGTGGTCGTCCTCAGCTTCTCGCACAAGTTCCACCGCACTAAGGTCGAGGAGGAGAAGAAGCGCAACCTGGTGGAGGATGTCCTCAGCGATCTGTTCGGCCGGCAGTTGCGCGTGCGTTGTGTGATAGACAGACGGGGGATATTCCGTCAAGCGCAGGAGGCCGAAGAGCCCGATGAGGACGCGAATGATTCGCCAGGCGCAGGAGTGTCTGTTGATCCGCTTGTCCGTATGGCCGTGGATGAGCTGGGAGCAGAAGTCGTGAGTGGCAGCGTGTAGGGAGGAGGACGATTTGGCGAAGAGACGGGGCAAGAGTGTGAATCCTTTTGATTCGAAGAAGAGTCTGTCGAGAAGCGGTTCTCGATCCGGTGGGGGTTCTGGAGGGATGCTTGAGCAGCTCCAGGGCATTCAGCAGGAGATGCTCCAGGCCCAAGAGGAGATTGCTGAGACGACGTTCACGGCCACCGCAGGCGGTGGAATCGTGGAGGCTGTTGTCACCGGTGATCGCAAGGTCAAGGAGCTCTTGATTGAGCCGGAGGTCGTCGATCCGGACGATGTCGAGATGCTGCAGGATCTTATCATTGCAGCCATCAACAGGGCTATCGAGAAGATTGACGAGGCGGCGGCTGACCGTATGACCGACGTCACAGGAGGGCTCGCAGCCCTTCAGGACTTCCTCTAGGGGGCGTGGTGCAGGCACCATCACCGTCCGTCCCGCCGTCCGTAACGCGTCTCATCGAGGAGTTGTCCGAGTTGCCGGGTGTTGGCCGCAAGACGGCCGCTCGACTCACTTATTTTCTGCTTCGGGGCCGGTCAGACCTTGCGATAAGGTTGTCCGAGGCGCTCCGCAACCTCAGCGAGCGGACGCGTTTCTGCTCCGTCTGCTACAATATCACCGAGGAAGACCCCTGTCCCGTATGTGATGACGCCACCCGAGATCACGCAACGGTCTGTGTGGTCGAGGAGCCGCTCGATGTGCTTGCGATCGAGCAAGCGGAGGTCTTCGAAGGTGTCTATCACGTGCTCCACGGCGTCCTGGCTCCCTCACAAGGGATGTTCGCCGAGGACCTGCGCATCGGGGAGCTGATGGAACGCGTGCGCGAGGGAGAGGTGAAGGAGATCGTCCTGGCCACCAATCCGACCAGTGAGGGGGATTGGACGGCATCCTATCTGCTATGTCAGTTGCAGTCGCTGGACGTTCGCGTGACGCGTCTGGGGCGCGGCCTTCCGATGGGCGGCGATCTGGAGTATGCTGACGCTGTCACGCTCTCTCGCGCCCTGGAGCGGCGAGAGGAGGTCTAGGAGCTGAGCCAGTCCGGCTTTGAGCTCCGAGGCGCACCGCAAGAGGGGCACTGGACGACATCCTCTTCGTCCTCTGCGTAGGCACGGCCACACCATTCACAGTGGGTCCAGGCCCGCTCGGCCGCCTGACGTTGTCTTTCTAGCGCTTGTATTCTTCGCCGTCTCTCCAGATATGACTTCTCAGCTGCCCCCGCCACGTGGTCGATGATGGCCCATACCCGCCTTGGCAGGCTGAGGTCCTGAATATCCTCTCCTACGTCTTCGACGCTGCTTATCAAGCCGCCAGCTGCATCGAGCATGCCCGCCAGCCCACGCCTCCTCAGCACGAGTCTACGGGTTCCTCGCAGTGCCGCTCTCCCAATGGAGCCCATGGCGCCTCGCTTGATATCCTCGCTCAGATCGCTCATGGCGACGGTAACGGTCTGACCGGTCTCTATCAGTGTCACGGTCAACGCCGGCGTGAACCTGCCCAGTCGGTGTTCCTGGCTCTGGGAGATCGTGACGACGGTTGCTTCCTCCGTCTCGCGTGTGGTCACCCGCGTATCCTCACTCGTGATGTCCGAGGTGAGTGCGTTTACGATGGTCGAGGCGCGGCAGCCCTCGAAGGCAGCTGGGTTGGTGTGGCCTGCCACTACGCCCGCCAGCGTTCCGGCTCCGAGGCCCAAACCCTCCAAGATGTCGTCGGCCTGACGCCCCGGGGCCGGCTGCGAGCTAGGAGGAGGCTCAAAGGAGAATCCCTCATCCAGTCGCTTCCGCTCCTCTTCCTAATGATACGGCGACCACCG
>JASFVD010000246.1:0-4553 GCA_050050015.1 Anaerolineae bacterium
GGACTTGCAGGTCAAGGGAGTCACCACCAGCAGGGTCAGACAGAGCATCGAAGTAGGAAATGTTCAACTCGTAGACGCTCTTGCTACCATCTGCATTCGTCTTGTGGGAGACGTAACCGCCATGCTTCCTCGTCCGCTCAACCAAAGCGTCGATCTCCGAGCGACTGAGGATGCCCTCCACCGGACGCACACCGACGCCATCGTGTGAGGCCAAGAAGTTGAAGAAAGTGGTGCTATCAGACGGGGTGTTCAATCCGGCCGCCCACTCAGCAAGGCGATGCGCACTGCCAGTGTGGAAGGTGTGGAGCACGAGCGGCGGCAGAGGAAACTGGTAGACCATCTGAGCCTCGTTATGGCCGTCACCGAAGTACGAGACGTTCTCGTCGTGAGGAACGTTCGTCTCCGTGATCAGGACCACGTGCGGCGCGACGGCATCCAAGATGGCACGGAACAGCCTCACAATGCGATGGGCTTGATCAAGGTGTATGCAGGATGTCCCCACTTCCTTCCAGACGTAGGCGATCGCGTCAAGCCGGATCACTTCCGCGCCCTTCTCGACGTACAGCAGCAGGACATCAATGATATCGAGGAGCACGTCGGGGTTGGCATAGTTCAGATCGATCTGGTCAGCGCTGAACGTGGTCCATACCCATTTCTCTCCCCGCGCCGTCTCCACAGCCGTCAGGAGGGGCTTGTGTCGCGGCCGCACCACCTCCGACAGGTCAGTTTCTGGATCCATGACGATGAAAGTGTCCTCGTACTTAGGATTCCCCTCGCGGAACGCCTGAAACCACGCGCTTTCCGAAGAGACGTGATTGATGACCGCGTCGAACATCAATCGAAAGCTGTGCCCCAGTCGTTCAACATCGTCCCAGGTGCCAAGTTCAGGATTAACCTGAGTGTAGTCTATCACGGAGAAACCGTCGTCCGAGGAATAGGGAAAGAAGGGAAGAATATGAAGACCCGTGATCCCCCCCTCTCCACTGCTGTCCAACACCTTGTTCTCCAGCACCTCGGCCAAAGTATGAAGAGGGGCTCGCCCTGGTTCGCTAACCTGGTCACCATACGCGACTAGAAACACATCCCGCTCGGTGAGCCGCTTGGTCGGATCCGTCGGGACATTCTCGGCGTCCGGCGGGGCCGCTTGGAAGCGGGCAAGGCGATCTCGAAGTCGCCGCCACGCGGCCTTGCCCTCTTCATCGCCGTAGAGAAAGATCAGATGATCTCGAACGGCATGCATGGCTGCACGGTTAGCTTGCGGTGCCATCATAGCGTTGAATCCCTATCCACGACGAATCGACAGAGCAGTCAGAGCTCTCAGCGTGGCGCGTGGTCCCTAGCAGGTTTCGCTCCACGTCGCGTCATTGGGACAGTCCATCAGCAAAGCCGACAAATGCCTTGCCAGTGCATCGTACGAGTAGTAATGCTCTCCCAGTTTGAAGTTGTGGTCAATCATCTGGGCCCGGAGCGCGGAGTTCTCAAGTACAGCTTGGACTCGTCGCACCGTGGCCTCATCAATGAAGCCGTCGAAAGCGAGTACCTTGAATCCCTTGGGTTCAATGTCTGTTCTGAAGACGTCGTACCTGTTGACGACGATAGGACATCGATGGTAGACTGCCTCTAAGAACGCATTGCCGAAGCCCTCGACAATGGAGGGATAGGCAACCAGATCGGCCGCGCGATAGACATCGGCCAGCGCGAAAACCTTCTGTCCGTCCGTCGCCTCCTCCCGCAGATGAGCGACTACGTCGGCAGCAAAGACGACTCGCACGCCCATCAGACCGGCATAGCTGCGCAGATACGTCTCGTAGTCCTGTCCTTCATCACCGGATGCATGTGAGACGACCAGGGTGGCTGGCCTCTCCAGCCGGCATGTCAGCTCAATGGATCGCTCAATACCTTTGCGGGGAATAACGCGCGTCGGTTGGAGCACGAGCGTCTCGTCAGGCTCAATGCCAAGTGTCGCTCGGACCCCGTCGGCTGGGGCCTGCGCGGAGTGATCGCCTCCTGCATCAGGGGAGCCGAAATCCATCACGTTGGGAACCAGTGTCGCGCTGGCGCCGGTGCGGCGCGCAAGCTCGGCACGAGCAATGGAATTGATCACAACGTGGCGTACTGACGACGAGGTAGGAGGAAACGCACTGCGCAGGTAGTCGCCGGCGGCATTAGGCCAAAAGCGCTGCCGCTCCCAGACGAAATCGTGGTGGTGGCCAATTGCTGGAATTCCACTCTCCGCAATGACCTCCGTCAACGCCAGTCCCAGGGGCACATTCATGGGGATGGCAAGTGCGTTCTCGACGATCAGCAGCTCGAGACGGAAGACGCGGATGAATCGGTACAGGTGGCCCTTCAGAAGCTCTTTCAGCCGCTGGGCGCGCTCTGAGGTCTCAGGTGATCGAGCATCGATTCCGAATAACTCGTCGCTCAGACGACGGACTTCCGGATGCCGGAAGTGCGCCTGAGGCACCACGTGGGCACGTTCCGCTGACCAGTCGACTTCCCCGGCTAGTGCGAAGCATTCGTGTCCAAGTCTGCTCAAGATGTCGACCCACTTGGTCGCCTCCAGGGAGACTCCGTCAGTGCCCGCCAGGCGCGTAGATACGAAGCCAATCCGTCGTGTCTTTCCAGTTGCCATCGTCCCTGCATCAGCTCGCGTCAAAGGCGTCATGCGGGTGGAAGGTGCGCTGCGGCATCCCACCACAATCCTGCCGAAGAGGCGCCTACCCTTTCACGCCTCCCGCCGTAAGTCCCTCCTCCAGGAAGCGCTCCAGCGCCAAGAAGAGAACGACTACCGGCAGCGTCATGATGGTCGAGGCCGCCATGACCACGTGGGGGCGCGGACTGGGATCGTTGAATATGGTGTTGATCTGGATCGGCATAGTGAACATCTCTCGGTCGTTCAGGAAGACGAGCGCGTACAGGAACTCATTCCAAGCGATCATGAATGTATAGATCGCTACAGAGACCAGTGCCGGGATCGCCAACGGTAGCGTGACCCGCCAGATCACCTCGAGGCGGGTGCAGCCGTCAATCAGGGCTGCCTGCTCGATCTCCGCGGGGATGGTTCGGAAGTAGTTGGCCAGCATGTAGAGGGCGACTGGGAGCGTCTGGGCCAAATACGTCAGGACGAGCACGGGAAGGTTGTCCTGCACTTCGAACCCCAGCGTCGCTCCGACCCGGGCCAGCATCGCGAACAGAGGTATGATCAGCAGAATACCCGGGAAGAGGTAGACGATCAGGATGCCATTGAGCATCAACTCCTTGCCCCGAAAATGAAGCCGTGCCACCGCGTACGCGCCCAGCGTCGAGAGAATCACGGCGATGATAGCAGTAGGAGCAGCCACTTTAGCGCTATTGACTACGTTCGCACCGAATCTCCAGTAACCAAACAGCTCCTCGTAAGCGTCGAGACGAAGAGCACTTGGCACGTAGACAGGCACCCGGCCACCGATCTCAGCGTAGGTCTTGAAAGATGAGCTCGCCATCCAGTAGAAGGGAAACAGAATGCCCGTGAGAAAGAACGTCAGGGTGATGGCAAAGAGGAATCGGGGCCAGGTAATCCAACGCGCCAGGTGTCCAATCAGATTCAAGCGCTCGTCCTTCGTTGAATGACGGGCAGACTGTGTTTTAGCCATGCTACCCTCTCACTCCTCCGCGCCCCTCATCACCACGCTTACATACAAGACCAGGAAGACGACCAGCATCGCCAGCAGGATCATCGCCGTTGCCGCTCCCTTGCCAAAGTCATACGACTTGAAGCTGAATTGATACGTGAGCACGGGGAGAACGTTGGTGCCAAATCCACCGCCTGTCAGCAGGAATATGTCGTCAAACTTGTTGAACGTCCATATCAACCGAAGCAGGAACGTTGCACCCAGCACGTACCGAAGCTCAGGCAGAGTGACGTAGAGGAACTTCTGCCATGTGCTCGCACCATCAACTTCCGCGGCCTCGTACAGCGTGTTGTCGACTGCCTGCAGCCGAGCCAACAGCATGAGCATGGCGAACGGGAAATACCGCCATGCCTCGAAGATCACCACCAGCAGCAGCGAAAGGCCGCGAGTGGCCAGATAGGCCTTAGGAAGCTCGATGAGTCCTAGCCCGATCAGGACGTCGTTTACTACACCTGAGGGCCGCGGGTCAAGGATCCAGCGCCACACAAAGGCCACACTGACGATAGGCGCGACATAAGGGAACAGAAAGACGGCACGCGCCACACCACGAGCCCGAAATGGGCGATTGAGCAATAGCGCCGCGATCAGGCCCACGACCAGCGTCAAAGCTGTCGAACTGAAAGAGTAGACTATGCTGGTGACCGCTGCGCCCCAGTTTCCTATGCCCTGCCACTTGAAGGCAAAGTCGTTGAAAACTCTGCGATAGTTCTCAAAGCCCACGAAGGGTGCGTGGAAGACATCGTTCAGATTGTTCAGGCCAACGTTTCGGAAACTGATCCAGACGCTGAAAACGGCCGGAAAGAGGACCAGTCCAAACACGATTATGACAGTGGGGAGAACCAAGAACCAGGCCAGACGAGCCTCACGAGCCTTGAGTGA
>JASFVD010000247.1:0-4546 GCA_050050015.1 Anaerolineae bacterium
CGTCCTAGCGCAACGAGGTCATGGTCCACCTCCTCGACCTCAAGACGCCGCCGCTCGAGATCGTCTTCGGGCCGTAGGCGGACCTCCTCACCCTCGTCCACACTGTATGAGGCAACACAGGCCTGTGCCAGAGACAGGTCGGGAGTGAGCATACCCGGCAGGTGAGTGTAGATAGCGTTGACGAGGTCGCTCTCGTGCCACACGAGTCGCTCCGCCAGCAACTCCCGCGCCAGCAGCTCCACGCGGTCGCTGAGCGTGTCCGTTGTATCAGGCGGATCAAGGAGCCAGCGGCGGTTAATATCCTGCTTCCCATCCCCGACCAGCTCCACCATCTGCACGGCGCCAAGACCTCGATCCACGGCATCGGAGACTGAGTTCATAGGGGACGGATCCTGATCTTGCACGGCCGCTGATGCTAGCAGGCTTCGTTCGGCCAGGCTAGTGTAGGCCGATGCGTGCAACAGCAACTCCGACGTGGGCTCCCCGCGCTGGCGAAGTGCACACAGCGCTGCTTTGCCGGCTTCAGCGACTATCTTCTCCTCAAGCCCTTCAGCGGCATCCTGCTGCCGCCCGTTGATTCCCCTCCAACGCCATGCCAGGCGGTAGCCAACCTCAGGTGTGTACCCCCACGCTCCGAGGCGATAGCCAGCGGCCGCGGCGGCCAGGCAAGCTGACTCAACCATAGTCTGATCGGATGCAGCGAACAGCATCACCAGATGACCCCGATCGTCGATCCGCGGCCCGACCGCGCTCAGCGCCTCACGGAGGGCATGCCAGTGCCAATGCCAGTCAAAGCGCCTGCGGCGAAGGAACGGTCGCATGGCACGTGAGTCAGTCCGGTTCCATAACCACGCGGCCCACAGCGCCGAAAGCGCCCAAAAGACGCCGTCAGGTGGCGGCGGGTCAACGAGAACGAGATCGACGCTTTCGACCGGCAGGATCTCCCCGACGTCACGCGAAGCGCGCGCGATCAGGGCGTATCCCACCCGGGACCCTCGCACCAGAGCCTCAACGTCCTCTGTCTCAGGCCCGGCCGACGATGATTGTGCCCATTCTATCGTCGATAGGCCGTCCTCGAAGCAGAGCCAGACATTCCGCTCCAGGTAACGGACCGGAACCCGCAGGGTGCGGGGACGCGGACGGTCCTCGCCGTGAGGATGAAGCTTGCTGCAGTGATCGAAGCACTCGACCAGCAGTGCCATCAGCCCGCGTCTGACGCCCCGAGCCTCCACGTTCTCGACGCGCCGACTGAGGTCCATCAGTGCAGACAGGTTGCGGGGCGTATAGCAGTCTACTAGCTCGGCGGCGCGCCGCCTGGCCGGGTGGTCGAGGGGAGCAGCTCGGTCCAGTGCATAGTAATATGGCAGACCTCGCGGCGCGAAGGACTCCGCCAGGGCGACGTCATCTCTGTCGACCCGTCCGATCTGAACGTCTCCGCAGTGTTGGCACCGAACAGCCTTCTCGAAGGGCTGATTCCTGTCCCTATTCCACGCGAACCACTCCGCCACTCCTGAGGTGCGACAGGCTGGACAGCGCGTGCGGTAGAGGGAAGACAGATGGCTCCCCAGTGGTTTATCGCCCTTGGTACTGTCTGCCAGACGAGTGAAAGCGGCCTTGAGTGCTCGCAGATCTACGGGAATCAGACCCACACGAGCAGCGTGGAGCAGCAGAGGGTTGACGCTGAACCCCAGCACACGACGGCCGGCATCAACCGCCTCCTCTACGAAGCGCGGGCCCTGACAGAACAGATCGACGACAAGCCCGCCCGGCTCTGTCAGGCTCCGCACGTACTCGCCGGCCACGCCCCGCGGCTGACTGGACCGATAGTGTTTCAGCGGCGGAGACTCCGCCGCGGGACGGCCCGGGATGTACGAGGGTTTCGTGGACAACATATGAGTGCTCCCTCCACATGCCTACCCACTCTGAGAGTATACCATTCGCCTTCGAAAAAAGGAAAACTAGGGCTGCTTGGTGACAGCACAGATCCTAATGTCAGTCCTAGCTGCAAAGACACCGGCCTCCGTCACCCTGGCACACGCTGCGAAGCACCAGCGGGCCGAAGAAGCTGCTTGACTCGAGTGCCGAACCTCTGCGGCGGCCCTGCCCTTGCCCACCAAGGCTTGGCCGTCGAGGGTCGTGCTCCCATACAAAGTTGTCCCGTCGAGACCGCATGCTATAATGCCGCGCGCGCTGGCTTTCCTATCGGAGGGAGAAGTGGATGACCCGCAAGAAGCATCGACGATGGCTCCGCGCCATGACGCTCATCACCATATGCCTGGGCACAGCCGCGATCTCAGCCAGCCTCTTGGGCGGCTGCGGTGTTGGCTCGCCTTCATTGACACCCACCCCCACTCGCACACCTACCCACTCGCCGCCGACGCCTAAGGCGCGACCTTCCGTCACATCGTCTCCCACGCTGACGCCGAGGCCCTCAAAGACGCCATCCCCGACCCCGTGGCCGGAGAATGTCAATCCGCTGACAGGCGAGATCGTCGACGACGTGAGTAAGCTGGACCGGGTCCCCGTCGCCATCAAGATATCCAACTGGCCCGGACAATACGTGCGACCGCAGGCGGGAATCAATGCCGCGGACCTTATCTACGAGCACTACAACGAGGGGTGGTTCGCCACCCGTTGGACCGCTGTCTATCTCGGCGAGTCTCCGGAACGCGTCGGCCCCATACGAAGCGGGCGAATCATTGATCTGGAGATCCCGGCAATGTACAACGCCGTCTTCGCCAACTCGGGCTTCAGTAACGGCGTCACGCAGCTCTTCCGAAACTCAGACCTCTACCCTGACTGGGTCGTGTCCGACAGCCTCCCGCAGACCATCCAGCCCCGCCCGTTCTACCGCGACTACAGCCGCAACGTACCACTGGAACATACCATGTACACAAGCCCGGCTCTGGTGAGGGAATGGGCCGCGGCTCGCGATCTCGAAGGCAGGCAGGGCTTGAACGGGATGGTGTTCTCCGAGGAATCCCCTCCCCACCTAGAGGCTGACCGCCCGGCACGCACAGTCGAGATTCCGTGGAATCGTCTCACTGCAGAATGGCGGTACGATATCGCCAGCGCAACGTATCAGCGCTGGACCGACGGCACGCCCCACGTCGATGGGCTCACCGGGGATCAACTTAGCTCTGCCAACGTGGTCGTGCTCTACGTCCCACAGTGGAACACAGACATCGTGGAGGATCCACACAGCGGGGCGCTTTCAATCCGCTGGGCTTTGTGGAACAAGGATAACCCTCTTCGGCCGGCCATCCTCTTCCGCGACGGCAAGCAATACGACTGCATATGGAATCGAGAGGAGCGCGACGATATGGTGACGTTGACAGACGAGGATGACAATCCATTGCCCTTCAAGGTGGGAAGCACGTTCTTTGAGGTGCTCCCGCTGGGCGACCGGGCCATTGAGATCACCGTCGACTGACCAGAGGCGGTCGTATGATGAGCCGCTCCGTCACCTGGGTCCTACTTTCTACTGCTCTTTGAACTTCTCTACCTGGTAGGTGTAAACGTCGAGATCCCCGCTGGAATATGCGTCTGGGGCAAGACCAGCCTTGAGACACAGACGCTGAAGAAACTGTCGCTCATCCGCAAGCTTCTCCCAAACCTGCGGCAGAAAGGTCGCCCGATGCCACCCTCGCTCGATGACCACGCCGTCAACGCCTGGACGAAGCTTGTTGCAGAGATCTTCAACGCTGTCGTAGCGCAGTAGCTCCGGCTGACTCAACACCGACACTTCAATGGTCAGGTTGGTCAACTCCTCCGCGCTGACGGGCGGGAAGCGTGGATCACGGATTGCCGCTCCGATCGCGTTTTGTCGGACATCGAGAACGAGGGGGCGGCGTGCCTCCAGCGATCCGATACAGCCGCGAAGCTGTCTCTCCTTGTTGAGTGTCACGAAGCTCGCGCCCTGGCGTCGGAGGTTGTCTGGGACGTGATCTAAGTCAACGTCGGGCGGCTCCTGGTTCTTCGCCGCGTGGGTAACCGCCTCCCGTGCTAGCTGTAGCAGGTATCTCTGCTCCTCCGCCGAAAGCATCATCGTGACCTCTTCTCCCCCCTGGTCGCGATCACGTCGTGTAGGCGATCGAGGCATAGCCGACCACGCGCGACTTGTCGCCGGCCGTGTCGCCAGAGTTACGGTAGTCTAGCAGGTGAGGTGCCCACGATTCACGTTCCGCGATTTCCATGAGCGTCATCGCGGGCGCACGGCCGCATGCCTCCCCGGTCCTGACACCTGTCTCATCTCCCTCCAACAACGCGTTCAAGAAATCCTGATCGCGTTGTCGTGCCATGTCGTAGGCGTGGAAGTGACTCAAGTCGCTGGAGACAACGATCAGATCTTCATCGCCCACGCGATCAATCAGGTCCGTGGCTACCTCTCCCGGCTCCACCTGACCGAACAGCATGGGCACCAACTCGAAGCTCGCAAGCGACATCTGCAGGAAGGGGACCTCGACCTCGAGGCAGTGCTCAGGCTCGTGGGCACGTGGGGCGGATGTGTAGAAGGGCGCACTCTCGAGCATGTCAGCGACACGCT
>JASFVD010000248.1:0-4535 GCA_050050015.1 Anaerolineae bacterium
TCCAAGTTGAGTGCTGGGACCGAGGCACTCAACCTGAAATCTCGGAGCCTCATCCTGGTCGCGTCTTCGGTCGGTAGGGATCGGTGAGGCTACTGGTCCCGGGCCAGACGTGCCCCCTTTCCGAGAGCTTTCTTGTTAAGATCCAGTAGATCGCGGTGACGCTCCGGCAGGTGGTCATCCAGAGCCTGCTCCATGGCTTCCAACGAGACCACGCCTGTGGCCTCCACAAGCGCGCCGAGGCACAGGACATTGGCCATCCGCACGTTCCCGAGTTCGGTCGCCAAGTCGCTGGCCGGAATGTAGATGCTCGTGATGTCGTCCCGATCGCTCTCGCCGGGTACCATCGAGCTATTGACGACGAGAACGCCACCGGGCTTCACAGCTGGCTCGAATGCCTCCATCGACGGGATATTGAGCACGATGGCGGCACTCGGACGTCGAACCAGAGGGGCACCAATCTCTTTGTCGGAGACGACGACTGTGCAGCGAGCTTTTCCACCACGCATCTCGGGCCCGTAGGAGGGTATCCAGGTCACGTGAAGATTCTGCCCCATCGCGGAGTAGGCAAGCAGCTGTCCGGCGAAAAGCGAGCCCTGCCCACCAAAGCCGGATATGATGATCTCCTCTTGCATTGTCGTCTCCTATTCCTCCATCAGCGCACGAACGTCGTCACTCACCTTGGTGTCACCCAGAGGGAAGTAGTCTACCATGTGTTTTCCAGCCCACTCGAGCGCCTCCTGAGGCGACATGCCCCAGTTGGTATTGCAAGTTGACAGAACCTCGACCATGGTGAAGCCCAAACCCTCGACTTGCGCGCGGAAGGCGGTCTTAATGGCTCGCTTCGTGGCCCTAATACCTCGCACGTCGAACACGGCCTGCCGGGTGACGTAGGCAGCACCGGGCAATCCGCCAATTAGCTCCGCCATGCGAATCGGATGCCCGGCGGCCTTGACATCACGGCCCGTTGGAGACGAGGTCGTGACTTGGCCAGGGAGTGTGGTGGGAGCCATCTGCCCGCCAGTCATGCCGTAGATAGCGTTGTTCACGAAGATAGTGGTGATCAGCTCCCCTCTGTTAGCGGCGTGGATGATCTCGGCTGTGCCAATGGCTGCCAGGTCGCCATCCCCCTGATAGGTGAAGACAACGTTATCAGGACTCACGCGCTTGATTCCGGTAGCCATCGCGGGGGCCCGTCCATGGGCTGCTTCTGCAAAGTCTGTGTTGAAGTAGTTATAGGCCAGGACCGAGCACCCCACGGGGGCAATCCCAACCGTTCTACCCCGGACATCAAGCTCGTCCAAGACCTCTGCAACCAACCGGTGAATCGTCCCGTGCGTGCATCCGGGACAGTAATGTGTGTCGGCCTCTGTCAGGCTCGAGGGATAATCGTACACCAGCTCCATATCCTCGGTATTCTCAACAGTCGCCATGCTTCATTCCTCCTGTTTCCCTCTGACGTCAGCAGCTAGCGTCTCAAGCTCGGGCAGGATCTCGTCCGCCAAGGGGATAACGCCGCCCATGCGTCCGTAGAACTCCACCGGACAGCGCCCTTCGACGGCCAGGCGAACATCCTCGACCATCTGTCCGGCGCTCATCTCAACAGTCAAGATACCTTGGACCTGCTCAGCAAGCTCGGCGAGGCGCCGGTCGGGGAAGGGCCACAACGTGATTGGCCGTAGCAGCCCCACCCTCATTCCCTTCTCCCGAGCATCCCGGACGACGCTCTGACAAATGCGCCCCACCGTGCCAAAGGCCACTAAGAGCAGATCTGCATCCTCTGTGTCGTACTCTTTCCACCGAACCTCGTTGGCGGCTATCTTCTCTAACTTGGCTTGCAGCCGAAGGTTGACTTCCTCGAGATTCTCAGCCCCCAGGTACAAAGAGGTTATCGTGTTCGGATCCCGTCCATCGGCACCAGTCAGCGCCCAGTCGGCTCGCTCCTCGAATGATCGTACCGGCCGCATGGGTGGGAGCTCTGCTGGTTCCATCATCTGCCCGATCGAACCGTCAGCGACGACCATCGTGATCGTCCGGTATTTCTCCGCCAGATCGAAGGCCAACCCCATGTCGTCGATCAGTTCCTGCACATTGGCAGGAGCCAGGACGATCATATGGAAGTCGCCGTGACCAGCCATCTTCACGGCCTGGTAGTAGTCTCCCTGAGATGGCTGGATATTGCCCAGGCCCGGTCCGCCGCGCATGACGTTGACCAGTACGACGGGTACCTCGGAGCAGGCGATGTAGGAAAGGCCCTCCTGCATGAGGCTGATGCCTGGGCTGGAGGACGATGTCATTACGCGAACTCCGGCGCTCGCAGCGCCATAGACCATGTTGATGGCAGCGACCTCGCTCTCCGCTTGGAGGAATGCACGATCCAATTCTGGAAGACGTTTGGATAGATGCTCAAGTGCCTCGCTCTGCGGCGTGATGGGATAGCCGAAATAGGCCTCCAAACCCGTGCGCACAGCTGCCTCTGCGAATGCCTCGTTTCCTTCCAAGAGCTCCTTTGCCATAATTACCTCCCACCAGCCTTCCGCTGTCGCTTGCGGCTGCGTCGGTACACGGTGAAGACTACGTCAGGACAGATGGTGGCGCACATCGCGCACCCCGTACACGCATCAGGATCGGTCACCTCGACTGGGTTATGCCCTTTGTCGTTGAACCGACCCCCTGCCAGTTGAAGGATCCCAACAGGGCAGACGTCCACACACAGGCCGCATCCCTTGCAGCGATCCTCCTTGATGACAACAATGCCTCGTGCCATTACTTTGCCTCCAAGTGCTCAGTGTAGAAACTATGCGCAAGACGCAATTGACAGTGGGACCTCGCAGCCGAACCTTACGTCTTACGTTTGAGATCACGCACACTCCCGTGCTTATCGTAGTTGCTCACATCTCCTCGTCCTAGTGTGCCGCGTCACGTGTCAACGAGAGGATACTCACAAGATTGGCCCGTCCATCCAATCTGATCTCTCTAGACCGTCCCGATACGGTCGTGCGCTGCCCACTGAATCCCACGGGCTTACGATGAGCGATGACCACTTACCTCTCAATTAACACGCAACCTAAGATCCCCTTAGGATCACTCGGGCATCGAGTCATGCACGCCAGGCGTCTCTCGACGCCCTTCAGTGTTAGGCATTTGTATGGGCCGAAGAGAGCGACCTCCCAGAAGGCGTAGGGCATCACGGCTGAGGACCGGTGACTGACCGCCGTCTCCGAGAGAACAAGGTGCGACGAGGACGAGCGCATCGGCAGCGAACGCGAAGAGTCCGAGCGGAGAATCGAATGTGCACGCCAAGGCGTAGGGCTGTCCGCCGCCGTGCCAAGGTCAGCATTGGGCGGGCAGTCACCCTGGAGCGCTGCACGATTCATCATTCTGGATTGATTATACTACCACGAACAGCGGTCGTCAATCGGCATGCCAGACAGGTCGATCCAGTTCTACCTCCGTTCGCTGCGGTGCTCCGTCAACGTCTCTCAGGTAGCCAACCAGCGGCGTCTAGAAGACAGCCACCTCTACCGGTATATCGGCGTCGAGCGACACGGCGGCCGAGATCTGCACGACTTGGCTGACAGGCACGGTCACCTCAAGATCGACCGGGAGCACAGTCTCTATGGGCACCGCCAGTCGATACGTCGCCAAACCCAGATTGACAGGCACAAGCACGGTGGTGCTGATGGGAACGACAGTGCTTATCGGCACCGTGAGTGACTCGCTAAGCGGAATCTCCGCCGACACGGGCATCTCTTGATCAACCTTGACAGTGTAGGAAAACGTCTCTTCCGCAAACCGTGTGACGAGCCTTCGCGTGTCGACCACGACCTGCTGCGCCGTTTGCCGGAGCTCAAGCAGCTCAAGGATCACCACGCCGTTTAGCGCCAGGGAAAGCATGGCTAGCGCCGTCCATGCAATCAGGACGAACACGTCGCCTCTCTTGATCATCGACGCGCTCCTCGGCCAAACTGCAATTGCGCCAAGAGACAATCTTCAGTCAAGCCGGTCCTTGGTTCCCTTCCTAGAACAGCGACAGCTGCGCATGCTCGCTTTCAGCAATGGGGTCGAGGCCAAGAACGGTCCTGAAGGTATATCGGTCAAGGTCCTCTTCAGCTACCAGCCGGCGTAGATGTCGGAACTTGATGAACTGCCACTCGCCCGATTCCACAGCCTGCGCCAACCTCGGGTCGCGTTGCAGCTTGAGGTGTGCCAACTCTGCGCGCCCACCGGGCATCACTACGCAGCGTTGCGCCTCCTGGTGCGCCCCGCAATCGCTCAGCAAGGTCGAGGCAACCACTGCCGTCGTAGAGATGGTGAAGACGTACACCTCGCGTCCGTCCCGCAGCCAACGCACATCCCACTCGTCAAGGCAATCCGTCTGGAACGCTAGCCGCCGTCCTAGCGCAACGAGGTCATGGTCCACCTCCTCGACCTCAAGACGCCGCCGCTCGAGATCGTCTTCGGGCCGTAGGCGGACCTCCTCACCCTCGTCCACACTGTATGAGGCAACACAGGCCTGTACCAGAGACAGGTCGGGA
>JASFVD010000249.1:0-4516 GCA_050050015.1 Anaerolineae bacterium
CCTCGGATAGTTGTACATCGTCCCGCCGGGCCGCTCGTTGTAAAAGGGCCGGTTGCAGTCGGGGCAGCCGGAGGTCTGAAAAACCACGCCGTCGGCCAGGATTTGACGCAAACGGGGGAGGTTGAAGCTGAGAAGCTGGCCGGTGGTGGAGAAGGTGAAATCCTCGATCCGAGCCAGGTCATTGGATATCAGATGTCGAGCGACCTGCATTCGACGATAGGTGGAGAGAGGAGGCGGAGAAGCGTCTTCCAGGCGAGTGCCGGGGACGGAGGTGAAGGCGAAGAGGGCCACAATGAGGCCTAAGTCGTGCATCCGCTGCATCATCTCAGCCATCTCCTGCTCTGTCTCGCCCAGGCCGACGATAAGGTGCACGGCTGCGTGGCCGGGGAAGCGGCGCGCTGCTTCTTCGATGAGGGCCAAGCTGCGCGACCAGCTTCCGCCTTTGACTCGCTGGAAGATCCGCTCGCAGGCGGCATCCAGCCCAAAGCCGATGTGATCCACGCCTGCCGCCAGCAAGGCCTCAATCTGATCCATGTCCCTAGGCAGGATGGCGGCATCCACGGGAATGTCGCAGATTGCTCGCACGGCTCGAATCAGCTCCAGCGTGCGCTGGAAGGTGTCCTCGGATGCCGTCACCTGGAGACAGCAACGGCGGATGTCCCCTCGCTGCACGGCTTGGGCCAGCAGGGCCAGGGTTTGCGCCTCATCGAACTCCGGCCAGTTGATGCGGGAGAGCTTCAGCGCGCCGGCCTGGCTGGATCGCGCCTGGGCGCAGAAGCCGCAATCCATGACACAGCGTCCGCCCAGCATCAGGTAAGCCGTGGTGGGCGCGGCATCCAGGGCCACGTCGGACAGGCCCAGCACGCCGGCGGTGCCGATGGAGACGTTGACGGGGGAGCGGGGCGATCTCAATGCCACGTGACGTCCTTCTCGCCGAACTCATCCTCCAAAATCGTCCAAATGTCGTCCCACAGACGGCGGTCAGCGAAACGCGCCTGAATGTCATCCAGTGTGCGGCTGAGGGCGGCCTGGCCGGCATCGCTCAAGATGGACAAGATGAGGTTGGCGATCCCGAAGCGAATGTCCCAGTTGGCCGGGTGTCGGCGGTGGACGGCGCGCAATTGGGGGATGTCCTCCATCGTGCCCACGGCGACCATCGCTGCCACCGCATTGAAGACCAGCTCTTCGTCATCAGAGTCGAGGGTGCGGCGCAGGAAAGGGAGAACGCGGTCGTCGCCCAGTCCGCCCAGGCTGAGGGCGGCGTTGGAGGCCCGCCCCAGGTCATCCTGTGCTTGGAAGAAATCCCACAGCGGCTCGCGGGCGCGCTCGTCACCCGCCAGGCCCAGGAGCGAGATCACCTCGTCGGCGGCAGCGTCGTCCAGCGTCGGGTCAGCCAGGGCATCCAGGAGCTCAGAGGTGACCATCTCACCCATCTGGCTCAACAGCTCGAAAGCCTCATCGTACTCGGCCTGCGTGGGCCCGGCCAACTGACGGATCAGCCGCGGAACCTGCTCCCGATGTTGGCGATAAAGTCGCTCGGCCTCCGACCGCATCTCACGGCGGCGTTCAGCGTTGATCTCAAGGATGTTGGGGTTAGGCATGCTCACCTCCTGTGTTGGCAGAGATCTCCCGGAAAGTGCTCGGAGCCCCGTCCCCGGGGCGGATCTTGCGGCTAGGCTTTGCCAACGACGCCCCCGGGGACGGGGCCCGGGAGCGGTTTCAAGGATTTTCTGGGAAAGCTCAGCAGTGGAGAAACTGATGGTTTGTCGAGGTTTATTATAGCCCACCTCAAGTCGGGTGTCAAAAAGGCCCAGGCCGATGTCGTCGTTTCTTTGACAACTTCTGAAAAGTACAGTATAATCCAGGGTAAGTGCTGCAAGTGGTCGAAGCAGCGCTTGACTGGCAGAAGGAGGGGTCTGCATGAACGAACCGATCGTTAGACCTAGCATCACGACGCTCACCATCCGATGGATGGCAAGGACTTGGAGCTTAGCAAGTGTGGGATTTGTCCTGCTTATGTTCATCGGAAGTGGCCTGATGGAGGGGTTCAACCCAGCGCAGTTTACGCCCCGCGATTGGGTTGGCTTGTTCTTCTTCCCTTTCGGGGTCTGTCTGGGAATCGTGATGGCCTGGCGTTGGGAAGGATTGGGCGGAAGCATTACCGTGGGCAGCCTCATGGCTTTCTATGCAGCGTTGTGGGTCATGGGCAGTCGGCTTCCCGGTGGTCCGTACTTCGCGCTCGTAGCAGCGCCGGGGGTCTTGTTCCTGATATGCTGGCTGCTGTCGCGTTACCGAGAATAGGTAATCCTGCTCGACAAGTCGGCCCCTCGTGCCTAGCTGGAGCCGCTAACTCAAGAGGTAGAGTATCGGCCTTTTAAGCCGAGAGTTGTGGGTTCGAGTCCCGCGCGGCTCACTGGAGACAACCAAGGCACAGCGAGGTAGCTCAACCGGTAGAGTATCCGGCTGTTAACCGGAAGGTTGTGGGTTCGAAGCCCACCCTCGCTGCCTTCTCCCTGAAGCGCAAGCCCTGGAGAAAACAATCGGGGATAGTCTAATGGTAGGACGCGGGATTTTGGATCCTAAAGTCCAGGTTCGAGTCCTGGTCCCCGAGCCATAATTTACCGTATGAAAGGGGGCAAAGTAATGCCCCCTTTCATACAACTACAAGCTCCAACTTCCGTAGCCCCATCAACCCAAAGGAGGAACTATCCATGACTTGGCGCAAATGGTTCGGCCTTGTTGTCTTGGCTGTACTTCCGCTGTTGCTGATCCCCTCCCCCATCGCAGCGACCCCCCCACCGCAGCCGCTCTCCCTCCAGAAGATCCCCCTGGCCCTGCGAGTCAAGATCGAGCCGCAGGTTCTCAAGGAACTGGCCTCTAGCAAGAAGACGACCTACATTCTCCACCTGGCCCAACAGGCCGACCTAGCCCCAACGCAGCGCATCCAAGAGAAGCTGGCCCGCCGCCAGGCCGTGGTCTCATCCCTGCAGGCCGTGGCCGAGAGAAGCCAGCGGGACATCCGAGCCTATCTGGATGCCCAGCAGGCCTCAGGCCGCGTCGAGGAATACCTCCCCTTCTGGGTCTTCAACGGCTTGGCCGTGACCGGCGACCTGGAGACCCTCCTGGCTCTGGCCGCTCGGCCCGAGGTGGAGAGGATCCGCGCCAATCACACCCATCAACTCCCAGACCCCTATCGCTCCCTGGAAGGGGGCGACAAGAGGGCAGGAGTGGAATGGAATATCGCCCACATCCGGGCCGATCAGGTATGGAACGACTTTGACATCACCGGGCGTGGGGTGGTGGTGGCCAACATGGACACCGGCGTGGACTGGACCCACCCTGCTCTGCAGGGCAAATACCGTGGCGCCGATGGGTATCACGATTACAATTGGTTCGATTCCACGGCCACCTACCCAGACGCCCCCGACGATGGTCACGGCCACGGCACCCACACCATGGGCACTATCGTCGGCGATGACGGACGGGGGAACCAAATCGGCGTGGCGCCCGGCGCACGATGGATCGCCATTAAGCTCTTCGATGACTCCGGCCTCACCGACGACGTGAAAAGCCACCAGGCCTTTCAGTGGGTCCTGGCCCCCACCGATCTCAACGGGGAGAATCCGGATCCCAGCCAAGCGCCCGACGTGGTCGGCAACTCCTGGGGCGACATCAACGGGGCCAATGCCACCTTTTGGGACGATGTAGCGGCCTGGCAGGCAGCGGGCATCCTACCCGTCTTTGCCGCTGGCAACGAAGGAAGCACAGGCCAGGGGTCCATAGACTCACCGGGCAGCTTCCCCCAGGCTGTAGCCGTGGGCGCCACAGACTCCAACGACGCCATCGCCTCCTTCAGCAGCCTGGGGCCCTCCTTCTGGGAAGAAATCAAGCCTGAGGTCAGCGCGCCCGGCGTGAGCATTCGCTCCAGCGTCCCCGGTGGCGGCTACGAGGGTGGCTGGGCCGGTACCTCCATGGCGACCCCCCACGTGGTGGGACTGGCCGCCCTGCTGTTGGAGGCCGCTTCGCTAACGGGGGCCGACCCCACGCTGAACACCGATGACTTGGAAAGCTTCATGACCTACACCGCGCTCGATTTGGGCGCGTCCGGCCCCGACAACGTCTTCGGCGCGGGGCGGATTGACGCCTACGACGCCGTCCGCTGGGCTTTGGGGGCCGGGAAACTTTACGGCACGGTTGGGGTTTCGAGTTCTGAGTTTCGAGTTTCGAGTCCAACCTCCAACCTCAAACCTCAAACTATTTCTGGGGCCACAGTCAGCGGTATCAACCTGGCCGGTGACCAATTCATGGCTACCACCAATGAGGCGGGGGTCTACGTCGTGAGCGTGCCGGGAGGCTTCTACGATGTCACGGCCACCGCGTTCGGCTACCTGTCGGCCACGGTGCAGGGCGTGGAGGTGATCACGGGCTACATGTCCCTGCGTGACCTGGCTCTGAAGCCGGCCCCAACGGGCACTCTCAGCGGTCGGGTAACTGAGGGGAGGACAGAGGAGCCGCT
>JASFVD010000250.1:0-4508 GCA_050050015.1 Anaerolineae bacterium
CGCTGATCCTGGCGGGCGCACGGTAATCGAGCCTTTTGCCAATCCAGGCCTGGCCACGGCTGGGACTGGCGACGTGCTGGCGGGAACGATCGTGGCTTTGCGAGCTCAAGGGCTCTCGGCTTTCGATGCAGCCGCTGCAGGAGCCTATGTACACGGGCTGGCTGGCGAGATCGCTCGGGAGGGCGTCGGCGCCATGGGGATGGTTGCTGGAGATGTGATGGCCTGCCTCCCGGAAGCTTTGCGCCGCATCGGGGTCACGTAGCGCCTGAGGCCGGGAAAGCGAACGCCCCTTCGACCATCGAAGGGGCGCAGAGTCACGTGAAGGGAATCGTCCCACTCTCGTCCGCTATTCGATTGTCGGCCTTCTAGTCTAGGGTTTAGAGCCGTGCCTTCGCACACGACGGCTCATATCATATTAGCCGCCGATATGCTGCGGCGAGAACTTCTCCCCGAGGCTCGCTAGGCCGGCGCTTCAGCTTCCGCCTCTTCCTCTACTTCCTCGGCAGCTTTCCTGGTCTCCTCAATGGCCTTCTTCATCTGCTGCTGGGCCTGCTCCAGGGCGGCCTGGCTGCGCCTTTGTGTCTCCTCCGCACGACGCTTGATGTCCGCTGCGACGGCCTCGACCTTTGCGCGGGCCTCAGCCAGACTCTCCTCCGCCTGCGAGCGGAATTGGATGCTCTGCTCGCGAATCTGTTCTCGAGTCTCCTCTCCCGACTGAGGCGCGAGCAGCAGCGCTGCCGCGGCGCCCAAGAGTCCACCCATGAGGAAGCCAGAGAAGAACGCACCAAATTCGCCACCGTTGTTGTTACTCATTCCATGCCTCCTGTCCTTTGTGCGAAATCACCTTGAGCTGTCTGTGGTTTAGTCCCGGCAAGCAGGGCGCCCACCGGTGTCGAGCGACGTGTCCAGTGCCTGCTGATCTAACCTGTGGAAGTGAAGCCGACGTCCGCCAGTACAGCATCGTCGCAAACTATGTCTCATCGTCCTTTCTGCGCAGCCCGCTGACTTGTCTCAGAATGCGACCCACGCCGGCAACATAGCCCGACCATTTCACGACCGGCGAGACGACGCTATGGCTGACGAACTGGGTCGTGCCACGCACGGTTGTCATGGTCTCATTGGCTGCCTCTAGCATCGGTCTGATCTCGTCCCGCAGTAGGACGATGAGCGATTGCAGCTGGAGCATCAACACGATCAATAGCACGCCGATCACGAGGGATTCGAAGGCCACGAACACGATAGCTGTGTCTCGCACCAGACTCACTACCACGCTTCCGGGGCTGGGACTTACGCCGGCTCTCGTGGCACGGTATGCGTTGATGGAAAGGAAGACCATCAGCGTGACCAATCCCGCCAAGATCAGCGCGACGACGATGGCGCCGCCAATTAGCCAGCGGCGCGCTCGCTTCTCCGCCGGTGACTCGATCTCCTCCCCGCTCGCCCGCTCCGGTGCCGTGGGTGCCTCATGCCTTAGATCTTCGTGTGATGGATCATCCATGTCGAGCAAATTATAGCATGGCACGCTTAGATTCACAAATGATTCCGCCACCCAGGACCACCTCGCCGTGGTACAGGACCAGGAATTGGCCCGGTGTAATGTCGCGTTGGGAGGCATCAAAACGGACTTCAGCCCGGTAGTCTGATAATGGGTTCACGAACACCAGAGCTGGCCGCGCCCGATAGCGGATCTGCGCCTCAGCGCGAAAGGGATGACAGGGAATGTCTCCCCTGACGTAGTGCAGCTCCTCAACCAGACATTCGTCCTGCCCGAGTTCATCGGCCGTGCCCACGATGAGCGTGTTCTCCTCTGGCTGCATGGCCAGGACGTAAAGTGGCTCCGGGGCAGAGATGCCCAATCCTTTTCGCTGTCCGATGGTATAGGCGGCCAGTCCGCCATGCTCCCCCAACAGATGCCCAGACGTGTCGCGGATCGGTCCGGGTTCCATCACGTCGGGCGCACGTTCTTCGAGGAATTGGCGGTAGTCGCCTGCCACCATGAAACAGACATCCTGGCTCTCTCCCTGCCTCGCAACAGTGAGATTGTGGCGCGAGGCCATATGCCGAACCTCGTCCTTGGTGAGGTGGCCCAGGGGGAAGTCAGTACATGCCAGCTGCTCCTGCGTCAGCGCGTGGAGGAAGTAGGATTGGTCCTTGTGTTCGTCGGACCCGCGCAGAAGCTGATATCGGCTGCCGTTTTGGCGAATGCGTGCGTAGTGGCCTGTGGCCATCCCGTCAGCGTCAAGCGCCTTGGCCTGCTGCATCAGGAGACTGAAACGGACGAAGCGGTTGCAGCGCACGCACGGATTGGGCGTTCTCCCTGCGGCGTATCCGGCTATGAAGTAGTCGACGACGTGGCTCGCGAATGGTTCTTGGGCGTCGGCCACATGAAACGGGATACCCAGCTGACGGCTGACGGAGCGCGCCCGCTCGATTGCCTCGGGAGCCGGAACAGCGTCTCCTGTTCTGCCGGCCATGAGCCGAAGGGTCACGCCCACCACCGAGACCCCCCGTTCCAGCAACAGAAGAGCGGCCACTGCACTGTCGATGCCCCCGCTTAGAGCAACCACGACCTTCTGCTGGCTGGTTGCCCTCGTCACGTTTGCTCTCGCAGCCGCGAGATGATGCCCGGTAGCACGTCCAGGATGCGAGCGACGTCAGACTCGTCGTTGCCTCGCCCCAAGCTGAGGCGCAGACCACCAATCCCCCACTCAGGTGGAAGCCCAAGGGCCTCTAGCACGAAGGATGGCTCAGTCTCGCCTTCAGCACAGGCTGCCCCAGAGCTGGCGGCGATGCCTGCCATATCCAGACCCTGCACAATCGACTCTCCTTCTACGCCGCGAAAGGCGAAGCTCGCGTGGTGAGGAAGCCGATGTTCAGGATGACCGGTGAGACGGCTGTCCGGAATGCGGTCCAGAATGCCCTCGACCAGTCCATCGCGTAGGGACCGTAGTCTTCGCCGCTCGTCCGGCCGTCGCCCCTCGGCCAATTGGAGGGCCTTTGCAAGACCGACAGCTCCTGCCACGTTCACCGTGCCTGGCCGACGCCCACGCTCGTGGTCGCCCCCGGTGATGGAAGCCACTAGCGGTATGTCCCGCCGCACATAGAGCAATCCCACTCCTTTCGGCCCGTAGAACTTATGGGCCGAGAGGGCCATCAGGTCGACGTTCAAGTTCCGCGGCTTCAGCGGAAGCCGGCCAGGAACCTGTACGGCGTCGGTGTGAAGGAGTATGCCACGCTCGCGGCACAAGTGTCCGATCTCCGCTATGGGCTGCACGGTGCCAATCTCGTTGTTCGCCATGATGACGCTGACAAGCACTGTGTCGGGACGGAGGGCGGCCGCAACGTCGGTGGGATCCACTCGCCCATATCGATCCACAGGGACGTTGTCCACGTCGAAATCAAAGAGGTCACGCAGCTGAGCCATCGTGTGACCTACTGCGTGGTGCTCGATGGCCGTGCTCACCAGGTGGTTGCCCTGACCTGCGCAGCGGGCTGCCCAGGCTGCACCGCGCAGAGCCAGATTGTCGGACTCCGTGCCCGAGCCCGTAAGAACGATCTCGGAGAGGTGACAGTCCAGGATGTCGGCGACTGTCTGTCGAGCGCGTTCGAGGGCGCTGGCAGCCTCACGCCCAAAGGCGTGAGACGATTCGCTATTGGCGAAAACGACGTTCCAGTAGGGGGCCATCGCCTCCACTACGGTTGGGTCCACGGGCGTGGTGGCGGAATGGTCGATGTAGATTGGATCTCTTGGTCTGTTCACTTTGGCCTCCAGTTCATCATGCATTTTATCACGGCAGGTGGCAGCGTCAACAGGGGCTTGACCATTGACTTCTCCAGGTCACTTCACTATACTTGAACTGTCCTTGTTGGGTGGCCCGGTTCAACTGGACTCCCAAGTCCAGAACAGAGGAACCAGAGGCGGCGCCGTCAGCGGGCCCGATCCGCCAGGGGCGCCAGGGTCATCGCAAGGGGAGGGACTTGCCTTTGTCCATGTCTACAGGCCGTCGGTCAGGCGGACGCCGATGATCGGACATTGTGTGATGGCATGCCAGATCGCGTGACTAGATTGAGTCCAGGCAGCGTGGAGAGGGGGCACGACCCGTATGAATGAAGCCGTCGACGCACAGGCCAAGTTCATCGGAGCCATGACTGGGACCGGACTCGGCGATGCCATTGGCGAGATGGCCTTCCGGCACCGCGAGAAGAAGGAGCTGCTCGCAGCCGTAGAGCAGAGGGACAGGCTGACTTATACCGACGACACGGCCATGACGATCGGGCTGGCAGAATCGATGGCCGATGTGGGCGGGCTTGCCTCGGAACATCTGGGCAAGACATTCAGCGCCTACTACGGACGTGAGCCCTGGAGGGGATACGCCTCGGGCCCTCCCACCGTTTTCTCTAAGGTGTTGCACCAAGGCATGACCTACACGGAGGCAGCCAAGACGCTCTACGGGGGTGAGGGGTCGTACGGAAATGGAGCTGCCATGCGGATTGCCCCGCTCGGGCTT
>JASFVD010000251.1:0-4500 GCA_050050015.1 Anaerolineae bacterium
TTCATGCACAGGCATCTTGCCAACGTCCAGGTCGCGCCGCGTGCTGATTGCGGTCCTCACAGAGGCAGAATGCATACAACTTAGGTTCCACTGGCGTAGTGTGTAAGCAGGAGGTAATGGCTAATTCGTCGACTCCCGGCGCACGTGCTCATAGTAGTCGCAGTCGGCTTGGAGGATGCATCGCTCGCACTCAGGCTTGCGCGAGTGGCAAACGGCGCGACCGTGGGCTATTAGATTGAGGTGGAACGAGTAGTAGAGCTCCTCTGGGACGATGTCCTGCAGCACATCGTGCGCCTTGGCACGGTTCGTGCCTTTGGGGATCAGGCCGAGCCGGCCGGTGACTCGATGGACGTGGGTGTCGACGGGGAACGCAGGCTTTCCAAGCGCGAAGCAGAGCACGATGGCGGCGGTCTTCGGCCCCACGCCAGGTAGATCTGTAAGCCACTGGCGGGCGTCCTCAGTCGAGGCATGCTGCAGGAAGTCGAGGCTGATCTCCCCCTCGCGCTCGGTGACACGGCGGAGAGCGGTCTGGATGCGCGGAGCTTTAGTGGGCCCCAGGCCTGCCGGTCGAATCGCGTCTACGAGCTCCTTCTCTGGCGCGTCGCGCACGTCGTCCCAGGTCGGGAAACGGCTGCGTAGCCGTGAGTAGGCCGTGTCACGGTTGACGTCGTTGGTGTTCTGAGAGAGGATGGTGTTCACCAGCGTGGCGACGGGATCACGGGAGTGCCAGGCGTGGTCGCCATACACGTCCAGGAGCGCCTGATGAGCCTTCACGGCGTCCTCAACTGTCGGTTTCATCGGCTCAGGCCTGCCCCAGGGTCACCAGGGAGCGTTGCCCTCAAACGCTACCTCGACGTCCGTCTGTCCCTCGAGGGTGAGTCCCAGGCTGACCACGCCAGGTGCCTCGGTCACGGGCGCCTGCTTTCGCCCACCCACCTCAGCCTCAACTACGCGCCATCCTCTTGGAACAGTGAAAAAGACGCGCCCGAACTGCCGCCCTTCCTTGTCCAGCGTCACTTTGACAGTCGACTCCGAATTGACAATGCTAGATTGGTAGCCGGCGATCTCTACCACGCCCTGACACACGTGGAACGTCGTCGTCAGCAAGTCGGGTCGGTCCGAGACGGGCTTGAGGAGCAGCACGGCTGTCTCGTGCGGCTGATGCCGGCGCAGTGTGATGGTGTCGTCCGTCACCCCGAGGTAGCGACGCCGCCAGTAATGGAAGACGTGGTAGCGCCCGGAGGGGAGGCCGAGGTCCCTCAACGGCACAGTTGTCTCTGTCGTGTGGTCGTCCCAGTTGATCGTCGCAGCGACCCACCAGCGGCCCCAGTCTCGCTCCACCGGGAGCACGAATAGACGCGGGAGCTCGTGCTCGAAGAGGTCGAGGGGGCGGGCTGAGATGCCGGTCGGCGGCAGCGTCTGGCGCAAGTACTTCAGGCGGCCTGGGCTGATCTTGGCCAAGTCGTCGGATGCGAGCGTCAATCCTCCGGACAAGGCCGTTAGGGCCGCCAGGGTCCGCATCTCGTTCAAGACCAAGTCCATGTCTTCGCCGCGCTGGCGCACGAGCACACAGTCGGGGTCATTGGCCCACAAACGGCCGTGGAAGGGAGCCCGGGTGACGAGGTTGCGCAGTGCGTTCTGTGTGGAGACGCCAGCGAGATCGTTACGCCATATGGGATACCAGTTCGGGTCGACGTCAGCGCCGATTCGCATGCCATCAACGAGTCCCACACAAGGTCCCAGAGGTGCTCCGCAGCCGAGGAGGAACGCCTCGTCGCCGATGGCTTGGCGGATCGCCCGAACCCCGCGCCGCACTGCCTGGGCCCGCGTGGCGGCAGAATCGTGGCGCCGACCGTCGAGCCCTGCGGCGAATAGGAAGTCTATCTTAAAGAGCGAGACGCCCCACTCCTGACGCAGTCTCATGAATGTCTGTCCCAGCCACTTCAGCACCTGTGGATTGGTGCAGTCAAGAGCGTAGCACGGGGTCTGCCGGTGCACCCAGCCGACGACCGGCTCGCCGGCCTCATCCTTGAGGACCCAGTCGGGGTGGTGCTGCAGAAGCTTTGAGCCGTCCTCCGCCCCAAAGGGCGCTGTCCAGATCCCTGGCCTATGGCCAGCCTGCTGGATCTCGTCCATCATACGCTCCATGCCGTCCGGGTACTTGGTTTCATCCACCGAGAACCAATCACCGACGGCCGTCTGGTAGCCGTCGTCGATCAAGACAACGTCGAGAGGCAGGTCGAAGTCCTCAATTGCCCTGAGGTTGCTGGAGATGTCCGACGCCGTGTTCTCGCCGTAGAACGTATACCAGGTGCACCAGCCCGTGGGAGGATCCGTGGGCACACGGGCCTCCATCTGGCTCCCTATGTCTTCGGCCCATGCCGTCAGAAGAGCCAGAGGATCTGGTCCCGAGCGGACCACAAGGGTCTCAGAGCACAGCGACTCGCCGGGATCGACTCTTACGCCGTCGCAGTGGCAGCGGGCAATGAGCTGTACTCCATCCTCGCTCACCCGAATCTCAGCCAGTTGGTCCTCAGCGGTCACGAACCCAACTAGTAGCGAGGCACCCCCTTCCCTTGGGGACAAGACTGTGATCCACTCAGAGGAGATGATTGTATCCCCGCCTGGCCGCCAATGGGGCTGCTGCTTGCGACGGTAGTCGGGAGTCTCTGGAGTGGCGTGGAGGCCATCGTCCAGGTGGCGTGCAAACGCGGGTGACCAAGACTGCCAGCCGTTCTGGTAGACGGACCGGGCAACGGGGGGCACACCCAGCGGGGGTACCGGAGCAGCGAGGACGTCGATCTCGTCCACGAGGATAGGTCTCTCCCCGCGGTGGGTCATCCGCACCCACATACGGTAGCCCTCGTCCTCTTCCTGCCAGCGCCAGATGAAGCGAATCCCCTCGAGATGACGCGCTTGGTTCGGCTCTCGGAGCTCCATCACCTCCTTACGCCCGCCTACGCGGTAGCGGACGACGGCAAGTCGGTTGGGCTCACTCCAGGTGGGTGTACCCTCGCCAGCGGCATTGGGCATGGTCCTCTCCCCTTCCTCAGTCCTCGTGGCCTGGGCATTATAGCACAGGCGAGACATTGAAAAAAGAGATGGGGCATGCTATACTCGGAGCGCTCAAGAAAAGAGACAGCAGGGATTCTTACAGGTCGCTGTCGCATCAGACGACGCCCAACGCAGGGCGCACTCGAGTCTGTTCAGTTGGTCATCACAATAGACGGAGGCATCACATAATGGCCGAAACCGCTACGATTCTTGTGACCGGAGCCTGCGGTCAGATTGGCTCGGAACTCTCTCAGGCCTTGCGAGAGAAGCATGGGGCCGAGACTGTCATCATCACCGATATCGCTGAACCCCCCGCGGGGCTACGTGACAGCGGTTCTTTTGAGTTCTTGGACGTGACCCAGCGGGGAGCCATAGGCGCGGTCGTGGATCGATACAACGTCGACACAATCTACCACATGGCCGCTCTTCTTTCGGCCACGGGGGAGAAGAAGCCTCACGTGGCCTGGAACGTCAACATCAACGGCCTGTATAAGATTCTTGAGATAGCCCGGGAGCGTAGAGTCTCCCGGGTTTTTTGGCCCAGTTCCATCGCCGCTTTTGGACCAGAGACGCCCAAGGACGAGACGCCGCAGGAGACGGTGATGCGGCCGACAACCATGTACGGGATCACCAAGGTGGCGGGAGAGCTACTGGGCAACTACTACGTCAAGCGCTTCGGAATGGATGTGCGCGGCGTCCGGTATCCCGGCATCATCAGCAGCGCGACACTGCCCGGCGGGGGCACGACCGACTACGCCGTTGAGATATTCTATGAAGCGCTCAAGCACCAACGGTATACCTGCTTCCTCGAAAGGGATACGGTGCTGCCGATGATGTACATGCCCGACTGTGTCCGCGCGACGCTGATGCTGATGGACGCGCCATTTGTCCGACTTAAGCACCATGCCGACTTCAACTTGGCGGCACTCAGCTTCTCACCGGAGGAGCTTGCGGCGGAGATCAAGAAGCACATTCCCGACTTCGAGATCGAGTACAGGCCCGACTATCGGCAGGAGATTGCGGATTCGTGGCCGCGGAGGATCGACGACAGCGCTGCGCGGAAGGAGTGGGGCTGGAGCCCCAAGTATGACCTGGCGGCGATGGTGGAGGATATGCTTTCGGCGCTAAGCAAGAAGCTGGAAGTCTGAAGGTGATAGTTCGTTATTTAGAGTCTCGAGCTATACGTAGAAGGGGAGAGTAAGAGGATGGCAATTGAACGAAACCCGATCGATTATCTCGGTGAAGAGTACGAGCGGCTCAAGGAGCAGGGGCTGACCTGGGAACCGCGAGAGCTTCAGGGGCCAAGCAAGCCCGTCTCCGTCGTCGAGGGCAGGGAGGTCGTTGTGCTCTGCTCGAACAACTATCTGAATCTGTCGACCCACCCGAAGGTGATCGAGGCGATGGTCTCGGCGACAGAAGAGTACGGAGCGGGGGCAGGCAGCGACC
>JASFVD010000252.1:0-4492 GCA_050050015.1 Anaerolineae bacterium
TCTGGCTCCGGCTGATCGCTACGCCAGCGGTCGTTTCTTCGGCATGCCGGGACGACGAGGGTACTTCTCGGGCGACGGCGCCACCTTGTCAACGACCACCAGGTAGCGCGTCTCGGCGAGCCCACGTAGCTCAATCGGGACTAGTTGACGCACTCGTCCGCCCAGCGCCGAGATCGCCCCCTCAGCTTCGTGTACCTCAGCGGCAGCGTCCTCGCCCTTCTGAGCCAGCACCGCGCCTCCTACCCGCGCCAGCGGCAGCAGGTACTCTGCCAACGTAGGCATCTTGGCCACCGCCCGAGCTATCGCCCAGTCGTACTTCTCCCGATGCATCGTATCCTGGCCGAGTTGCTCCGACCTGGCGTGGATGGCCCGCACCAGCTCCAGCTCCAGCTGATCGATCAGGTGTTCCAGGAATGCGACCTTCTTGCGGGTTGCCTCCAGGAGCGTAAGCCGCATGCCGGGACAGACGATCTTGAGGGGTATGCCGGGGTAGCCGGCGCCCGTCCCAACGTCAATGACACGGGCGCCTCCTTCGAGGTCCGCCTGCGAAACAGCCTTCAGGCAGGAGAGAGAATCGAGAAAATGGCGGATGAGCACCCCGTTCCAGTCAGTGATCGCGGTCAGATTGAAGCGCTCGTTCCAGGCCACCAGCGCGTCGTAGCAGGTCTCGAAGGCCGCGAGATGCTGATCCTGTAGAGTAATACCCAGCTCATGGGCTCCTACGACCAGCGGTTGCATGTCTCGGTCTCCTGGCGGTTGTCGATTCGACATAGTCCTGTCTACACCTTCATTGTATGTCACTATAGCAGAACTCCTTGTGCCTGTCAATCTCGCTGGCAGGCGAATCGGCAACTCCCTGAGGGTCGCTGGGACTCCGCTCGGGGGCAGTCACCTCCAGGCTCCCTCGGCTGTCTTGGGAAAAGACGTGAAACGGCCGCCCAAACTCGAGTAGGCTTGGGCGGCCGTAAGGGGCAGATACTCCCCGGATGCCGCCGACGGGTGCTGACGGCATCGGAGAGCACGAATGCTGTACCTTATGGATCGTCCTGGGGAGTCAGGGGCATCATCTAGCTCATGGGTCAGGCGCCGTACTTGGCCAGCCGACCCGCGTTGGCCATAGCCAATGGCATCAAGTCGACGTGGTTGATATGACCGAGTCCCCCGCCCATGCACGGTCGCTCGCCGAAGGCCATGACGCCGTCACGACGGATGTATCGAGACCACAGGAGGACAGGCAGTTCGTGCCAGCTATGCGATTCCCACACGGCTGGCGTGGAATGATCTCCGGTGACCACGACGACATCCGGGCCTAGGTCTAGGATGCTGGGCAGGACCTGATCGAAGTGCTCGATCACGGCAGCCTTGGCCCCGAAATCACCATCCTCGCCCCGGCTGTCGATTTTCTTGACGTGGAAGAAGAAGTAGTCGTAGCTCTCCCAGTGCTGCCTCAGCGTCTCGACCTCGTCCTCAATCGTCTCGCCGGTGGGAAGCACATCCATTCCGGCGAGCTTCGCCACGCCGCGATACATCGGATACGTAGCGATGGCAGCGCATCGTAGCTTGTAGAGCTCGGGCATCTTGGGTAGACCCGGCTCCTTCGATAGCCCACGCAAGTTGCAGCTGTTGGCCGGATGGTCGTTCTCCTCGGCATCGGCGGCGAGTACCTGGCGCGCCCTGTCCAGCCACTTATTGATCAACACCGCCGTCTGTTGTGCCTCTTGACAAGTCGATTTGACGGGCAACGGCAGCACCCCCGTCTCCTGAGGATCCGTGTCCGTCAGACCATCCTCCAGCCCATCTCCGCGCAGAATCAGCGCGAAGCGATACTCCTTGACCGGCTCTACGAAAACCCTATCCACGTCCGGGAGCTGCACCTGGCTCAACCTCTGGCAAAGGCGAGCACCCAACTCAGACGAGATCCTCCCGGCACGCCGATCGGTAATCACGCCTGTCTCGGGATCGACGCTGCAGAAGTTGCCTCGCGCCGCAAGATCTCCGGACTGGAGATCGAAGCCAATTCCCAGAGCTGAGAGCACCCCACGTTTAACCAGACATTCAATTGGGTCGTATCCGAAAAGGCTGAGGTGACCAGGACCGCTGCCCGGAGTGATGCCCGGAGCCACCGCAGTACTCAGCCCACAGATTGAGCGGGTCGCCAGGGCGTCAAGGTTCGGCGTGCGGGCAGCCTCCAGCTCTGTCGGCCCCTCAGGCGTCTCCGGCAACCCGCCGAGCCCGTCTAGCACAATGAGCACGATCTTGGTCTGTTCTTCCTCCGCCAGACTGCGCATCAGTTCGAGATCAGCCATTCGTTGCTCCTTCTTCAACCGCGTGGTTAACTCCGTCGCCAATCAGGTGCGCAGTACTCGCAGCGGCGACGCGCCACACCTGTAGCAGGCCATGGCGCGTTGCCTTTGTGACACAGCTCACCATCGCGGCGCCATGTCCAGACGTCCCTTGGTGCGCCTGACGTCCAGAGTCGGCACCTCTACGACCAGACCTCCAATCCCCAGGTTAGCGAATCGCCTGCTCCGTCGTCCTATCGAAGATGTGCATCCGGTCCATGTTGAACGCCGCGGACATCGTCTTGCCCACCTTGGCATCGGTGCGGGGGTCGAAGCGGCCGAGGAACTCGCTGGCTTCGGCCTTCAAGTAGACGACAACCTCGTCTCCCATCAACTCGGTTACGTCTATCTGAGCCTCAACGAGCTGCTGAGAGATATCCGGGGGAGCGAAGTCTGGATCGTGGATATCCTCAGGACGCACGCCGAGCACGATCTGCTTGCCCAGATGAGGTCGATATGTCTCCTCCCGATACTCGGGCACTTCAAGGAGGAATTCATCAGTCTGCACGGCGACCCTTCCATCGCGCTCGAGCAGCTCACCACCGAAGAAGTTCATGGCCGGGCTGCCGATGAATCCAGCAACGAAGATGTTGGACGGATAGTCGTATAGGTTCTGTGGCGTATCGATCTGCTGGAGGATGCCATCGTTCAGGACAGCGATGCGGGTGCCCATCGTCATGGCCTCGACCTGGTCGTGTGTGACGTAGATGAACGTCGTCTCCAGGCGCTGATGCAGCTTGCTGATCTCCGCTCGAGCCTGTACGCGCAACTTGGCATCCAAGTTGGACAGGGGCTCGTCCATTAAGAAGACGTTCGGCTCTCGCACGATAGCCCGTCCCACGGCCACACGCTGCCGCTGGCCGCCGGAGAGCTGCTTGGGCTTCCGATCCAACAAGTTGTGGATGCCGAGGATGTCGGCCGCCTTCTCCACGCGTCTCTTGATGTCCTCCCTTGGCGTCCCGCGCAGCTTGAGCCCGAAGGCCATATTGTCGTAGACATCCATGTGCGGGTACAGGGCGTAGGACTGGAAGACCATCGCGATGTCACGATCCTTGGGTGGTACATCGTTGACCACCCGATCGCCAATCAGGATTTGCCCCTCCGTGATCTCATCGAGACCAGCCAGCAGCCGGAGGCTCGTTGACTTGCCGCAGCCCGAGGGGCCGACGAACACAAGGAACTCCTTGTCATCGATGTGGATGTCCAGGTCCTTGACAGCCACCACGTCACCAAACCGCTTTGACACGTGCTTATAGGTTACGCTTGCCATTTGATCTACTCCTTTTCTCCTACTGCCTGTCTCATCTGAAGATCAGGCCAGAACGATCTCGACACCGACCTCACTCAGATCCCACAGGTATGCCGATGGGGCCTCTCTGGCAGTGACTACCACGTCAGCGCTGGTTACGGGTGCCACGCGTGCCGCCGCAACCCGGCCCACCCGGTCCGGAGGCACGACGATGACGACCCTCGAGCCCGCGTCCAGGGCCACCTCGGCGATCTCTGCCTGGGGGAGACTGTCCTGAGTCAATCCCTCGACGGCGCTGACGCCGTCCAGCTCTAGGATCACTTGATCGGCACGCAGCGCAGCCAAGGAATCACGCGCCAGCTGCCCTACCAACCCCAGGCCGCGGTCCTCAATCTGCCCCCCTGTGATAATCAGGCGGTGCTTCGTGTGAACGGCCAGCCAATGAGCGATCTCCAGCCCATTCGTCACCACGGTCACCGGAGGGTGAGCCTCCAGACTTCGCGCAACCTCGAGGGAAAGCGGTCCCGGCCCAAGGAAGATAGTCTCCCCCTCGTCGATCATCTCGACAACGGCCTGACCGATTCGCCGCCCCTCAGGTGATCGAGACACGGAGCGCGTACGGGAGACTCTCGCCCCCTCGTCGACCGCCACGGCACCGCCGTGGACTCGATTCAGTTCCCCACGGTCCTCGAGCGTCTCTAGGTCGCGCCGTACAGTAGCCGGGCTGACAGCGAATCGCTCCGCTAGCTCCGACACCCTGGCAGCGCCCTCCTGCGCCACCAGATCTGCGATGGCATCGCGTCTCTCCGCCGTCAGCGTACGATGAGCCTGGTCATTCACGATCTCGAGTCTATCATATTCCGTGCAGTTTGTCAACAGGAAAACTCAGTTTCTTGCACGA
>JASFVD010000253.1:0-4490 GCA_050050015.1 Anaerolineae bacterium
GACACCGAGCGGATGCCGTGGATGGATTCGCTGGCGTATGAGGCCGAGCTGCGCGGTGCGCGTGCCTTGGTCTTCTACTACGTCAACGGCTACGCTCAGCACGAATCGGGACGGGCCCTCAATACTCACGACGGGACGGCGCGAACGACGATTCCCATCCTCCAAGTCAGTAAGCAGGATGGGCTGCGCATGGCGGAACGGATGGCCTGTCGCGAGCCGGTGCAGGCGGTGCTCCACAGCCAAGTGACGGCAGATCCAGCCGGTACGGGCTACAACGTGGTCGGGACGATCCCGGGCTGCCCGGATGGCCCGTATCTGATCGTCGGAGCTCACTACGACGCCTGGTTCCGCGGGTACTGGGACAACGCCGTGGGCGTGGCCGGGATGCTGGCGATCGCGTCTACCGCTGCCAAACTACTGGAGGCTGGTCACCGACCGCGGCATACGCTCCTGTTCGTGGCCACCGATGCCGAGGAGTTCGGTGCGCCGGACACTCACTTCGACTGGCTCATCGGCTGCTACCATATGCTGCAGGATCACCCGGAGTGGCAAGGGCGCGTAAGCGCGGCCCTCAACATCGACACGCTGGCCTTTCTCGGCCAAGAGGAGCTTGGCTTCATATCCCCGCCGGAGCTATTGCCGTTCTTGCGCGAGACCGTCGGCCGCTGTGAGCCGCAGACCTTTCCAAAGCCGACCGTGAGGATCAAGGAGCAGGTGACGGCCTGGACGGAGACGTTGACCTACAGTCGCTTCGGGATTCCCACCATCCAGCCGCGATTTGCGCTGAAGGAGGCCAAGGAGAGGATTTATCATACCCAGTTTGACGATCGTGATGTCGTCCACCGAGCTCGGGCAGTGGAGACGCTTCAAGTCTGTGGAGTCTTGCTCCTAAGATTGGACCACCAGCCTTCCTTGCCCTACTCCTTCGGCGAGCGGGTCGACAGCCTGCGACGCACGTTGACAGACGGTCAGGGTGGAGCGGACGCGGTTCAGGGAACGGACCGGGAACGGGCCAACCTGGTCCGGGCTCTGGATCGACTGGAGGAGCGAGCGGACCGGCTCCCGTTCGTCGCTGACGATGAGGATCGTGCGCAGAGAAAGGCGATGAACGATGCTCTGAGGGAGGCCGCTGGCCACCTCATCGACCAGACCACCTACCTGAACGCCAGCTCTCCGGACGATGGCTTGCCCTTGCACGTCTTCTACGAGAGGGACTGGCGGGCTCTGGACGCAGCTGTGACCCGTCTCGTCGCGGGCGATGCACGCGCGGCGATTGGGGCGCTGGCAGACGGCGACACCGGGGTCCACGGTGCCTGGTGTGCGCTGGACATGAGTTACCCGGTCTATCACCGGAACACTCTGGGGGCTCGGAACCCGGCGCGTGGCGATCTGTACTGGGGGCGGGATCGGACGGCCATGCTGACAGACGTGTGGCAGGAGCTTCACTCGCTGGATGACAAGGTGGCCCGAGGTGTGACGGACTTTGGTGCGGAGATTTTCACGCTGAGACGGAAAAAGCGTGCGGTGGCTGAGGCCTATCGGGAAGCGCTGTCCGAGCTGGCAGACGTGATAGAGGCGGTGACAGTACGACTGTCGGATGGACTCGGAAGCGTCCCGGGTGCGGGATTGAATCATGCGAGGAGCGAATCTTGAGGACGTTGCTGCAGGTTCTATCGGAAAACGAGCGCGCGCAGGTGCACGAAAGGACTCTTCGCGTCCTTGCCACGACGGGTGTGCGTGTGGATACCGCCAAAGGCCGCCGATGTCTCAAGGAGGCCGGCGCCACGGTGGACGAGGCCACGAACGTCGTGCGCTTCCCTCGGGCGCTGGTCGAGGAGGCTCTGAGACTGGCGCCCAAGGAGTTCGTCCTTGGCGCGCGGCGGCCTGGGCGGGACCTCCACATGAACGCGGGGGAGTGCACCCTCTGCGTCGACGGTGAGGCCATCTTCGCGCTGGATCGCGAGACGGGAGAGCGTCGGCTCGGGACGACTGCGGACTGGATGGCGGCAACGCGGCTGATTGACGCGCTGGACGAGGTGGGCATGTGGTGGTTCATGGTGGAGGCAAGCGACCGGGGTGACACCACAGCGGACTACGTCCAATACCTGTGGGACGTCTTCGGAAACTTCTCCAAGCACGTGCAGGATGCCCCATCCACGCCGGCGGAGGCACGCTGGCTTCTGGAGGTGCTGCAGATCGTCTTTGGCGACAAAGAGTCGATCCGGCGCGAACACCCGATTTCGTTCCTGTTGTGTCCCCTGTCTCCACTGGTCATTGAGGGGCCCTATACGGACGCCTACCTGGAGCTGGCTGGCTGGGACATTCCCGTGGCCGCCATGCCGATGCCGCTGATGGGGGCCACAGCTCCGGGCAACTTGATTTCGACGACGGTGCTCGGCAATTGCGACGTGCTGGCGATGCTGTGCCTGATCCAGGCCGCGGCCCCGGGCACCCCCTTCATCTATGCACCCGCGCTCTCCGTGATGGATCCCCGGTCCGGGAGGTACAGCCCGGGCGCAGTGGAGAACGCTCTGTTGGGTTCTGCCGCGATCGAGATGGCCCGCTACTATGGCCTGCCGGTAGAGGGCACGGGCGGCGGGTCCGAGTGCTACGTCCCAGGTATTCAGGCAGGCTACGAGAGGGCGATGGGTGCACTCCTACCGCTGCTCTCCTGGCCAGACGTCCTGGTGGGCCCTGGACTGCTCGGCGGTTCGATGATCCTCAGCCTGGAGCAGCTTCTGATCGACGTCGAGGTCTTCAGGATGGCCAGGCGAGCTCATCGAGGGATCATGGCTGGGACGGACAGCTGGTTGGAGGACGTCATCGATCGCGTCGGTCCGGCCGGTCATTTCCTGGCGGAGGCCTCTACCGTGGAGGCGTTGCACGGAGGTGAGTGGTATCTGAGCGACCTGGGCGTGCACGGTACGTTCGAGGAGTGGGAGGCCGCCGGCCGGCCAACGCTTCTCGAGGAGGCGCGGGAGAGAGTGGATCACATCCTGGCGACGCACGAGCCGCTGCCTCTCCGGCCGGACATCGAGAGGGAGCTTGCCGCCCTTCGCAGGCGGGCTCTACAGGAGGATTGAGGTGAGCAGCCAGGTGCACGATTGTATCGTCGTCGGCGCGGGACCGGCAGGCTCGGCCGCGGCGCTGCAGCTGGCGCGCGACGGGCTCGACGTGGTGCTGCTGGAGCGGGGGAATCGTCCGGGCGAGAAGAATGTGATGAGCGGTGTGTTGATCACGGACACGCTGGCGGAGATGATTCCCGACTTCGCAGATCGGGCCCCACTCGAGAGGCGGATCACCAACAGCTACACGACGCACTACCTGACGGACGATGCCGTCGTGACCCTGCCCACACTGCGCGACTACAGCCGGCGACCGGTGCAGCCACCGGTCTTCACCGTCTTCCGCTCCGCTTTTGATGCCTGGTTCGCGAATGAGGCGATGGACGCCGGAGCGGAGCTATTCACGGCCACGCTGGTGGAGGACTTGCTGTGGGAGGACGGGCGGGTAGCCGGGGTGCGCACGGTGCGCGGCGATCTGAGGGCGCGCGTGGTGATCGGTGCCGACGGCGTTAACTCGACCGTGGCCGAGGAGTCGGGACTGCGCGGGCCGCTGGGGCCGTCCGAGGCATCGTTGATCGTACGGGAGATCCTCGATCTGCCGGCGAGCGTGATCGAGGAGCGCTTCGCCCTCCGATCTGGGGAGGGCGTGCTCAATCTCTTCGTCGGCCTGGTCTCGGGTCGAGAGGGGAGGGAGGGTGTCTATTACACGGAACTGTACACGAACCAGGACTCTGTGTCCTTCACCAGCGAGGTGCGGCTGGACACGCTGGAGAGCTGTGGCGTGCCCGCCTACGACGTGATGGCGGAGCGTGAGAGTCATCCGTACCTGGCGCGCCTCGTCGAAGGAAGCACTCTGCGGGAGTACCAGGCGCATCTGATCCCCTGGGGGGGTGTGGGGAAGCTGGCTCAGCTGTATGGAGATGGGGTGCTGCTCGCCGGGGATGCAGGTAAGTTCACCACGAAGGAGGGTGCGGGGTCTTGGCCGGCTATGGCGAGCGGCAGGGCTGCGGCTCGGACGGTGAAACACGCTTGCGAGCAAGGTAACTTCTCAGCATCTATCCTGTCCGCCTATGCGGAGTATCTGGATGAGGAGGGACTCATCCAGACTCAGAGGGAGGCGCGTCACGAATGGGAGGTGCGGGAGAAGCGGCGTCGTGTCCTGGATCGGCGCCCCGACGAGGTCGTCTCAGTGGCGCGGCGGTACTTCCAAAGGTGGCGCGGACGCGACGATGATCAACCTCATTCCTTGTGGGGGGAGGCCTACTACAACTTGGTTGAGCCGATGGCCCCTTGGTACCTGCGTCTGCCCCTCGGGCTGGCGGCCTGGATCGATACGCTGCGATGGAAACGGCAGAGTCGGAACTGATGGACGAGGCGATGGACGTTCGGTTGGATCTGAAACTTGACACGCTGGTGCACAAACCC
>JASFVD010000254.1:0-4489 GCA_050050015.1 Anaerolineae bacterium
TCCTACAGGAGATGTGGCCCTACGTCGTGCGTTGATCAGATTGTTAAGGTTCACCTACTTGACTCCCTATAGCAGGTCTTTCGAGCGCAGAGTTGCTCAGCGGCCTAGTTGACTAGCTCCTCGCCCCGTGCGTATTGAACGCACCTCTCGCTTGCCACGTATATATGGCAGTGGAACGACAGGCGCCTCAGCCGTGACTGCATCGGCCCACGAAACGGGTAAGGTCGCGGGTCAGCCTGACTGGCGTCTGTTCAGCGCCAGTCGAGAGAGGAAGTAGTCGTGCAACGATACGCCGAGTGGTCGCTGACCATTGGCTCGATAGTGGTACTCGCCTCGCCTATGCCAGGCCTAGGGAAGCCGGTGGCTTCCCTGCCATCTGGAGAGCCGGTCGTGTCCTCGCCCGTTGTGCAGCGCACGAAGGGCTCACTGGCAGGCAGTGCTCGCCCAGCGGACCTGTCTTACGCTGGGGTGGAGTACGACCAGAGCGAGGCGCTCAGCATCTACCCAGCCTCCACTGACCGTGCCGAGTTTGAACGCATCTCGGTTGAGCAAGGCCTCTCACACAGCTCGGTAAACTGCATTCTGCAGGACAGCACAGGCTTCATCTGGTTCGGCACGAACGACGGACTGAACAGATACGACGGATACGAGGTGGTGGTCTATCAAGCAGACCCAGGCACTGACGGCAACCTGAGCCACAACACCGTCACCTCGCTAGCCGAGGATGAATCAGGAGGACTGTGGGTCGGCACTCAAGAAGGTCTTGACCGATTCGATCCCGCGACAGAGCGCTTCACGCACGTCGGACACAATGAGAATGATCCCTATAGCCTTGCAGACCAAGAAGTGCTGGCCCTACATCGAGACAGCGCGAACCGGCTCTGGGTAGGCACATCAGACGGCCTCTACCGCCTCGACCCGGAGACAAATCAATTCGCTCACTATCGGGCAGAAGGGGATGACCCCTACAGCTTGCCCGACAATCGCATCCTGGCGATCTCCGAGGACAGCTCCGGCGTGCTCTGGCTCGGTACATGGCTCGGCTTGGCCCGCAGGGATCCGCAGAGCAACGGATTCACCAGGCGCAGGCCGGCTCCGGAAGGAATGTCCGAGCTGGGCCACAACGCGGTGCACGCGATAGTGGAGGATCAGGACGGAACAGTCTGGTTCGGCACCGGAGGCAGCGGCTTCTACCGGTTCCAGCCCGAGACAGGAGAGCTCCGTCAGGTGCTTATTGATCCTGGAGACGTGGGAGGCTACGCGCACAATGACGTGAGGTCCATCGCCGAGGACCGGGCCGGTAAGCTGTGGCTGGGCACCAATGGCGCCGGTCTCTATCAGTTCGATCCCGCTGACAACCGGTTGACCCGCTATCAGAATGACCCCCGGGACTCCGGCAGCCTGAGCAACAACCACGTGAACGCCATTTACGAGAGCCGGAGGGGCGTTCTGTGGATAGGCACCGCTGGCGGAGGCGTCAACAAGCTTGACCGGGACAAACAGAAATTCGTGCTCTACCAGGCCGACCCAAGCCAGCGGAATAGCTTGAGCCAGAACCGCGTCCTGACGCTCTGCGGAGACCATGATGGGGTCCTGTGGGTAGGAACGGACGGCGGAGGCCTGGACAGGTTCGACCCAAGAAACAGGACCTTCACGCATTTCACACACGATCCCGATGATCCCTACAGTCTGAGTAACAACCGGGTCACCGCCATCCAAGAGGGACAGGACGGCAATCTGTGGATCGGAACCTGGGGCGGCGGGATCGCCAGGTTCGACCGCGAAAAGGAGCAATTTGCCCATTATCAGGCCGACCCTTTCGATCCCACCAGTCTGAGAAGCAACATGGTCCATACAGTCCACCAAGATCACGAGGGAATTGTATGGATAGGGACAGATGGCGGCCTCGAGAGGTTTGATCCGAGCGTTGGCAACTTCGCCACGTACATCGCCTCAGAGGGCAGTGTGCGAGACATCCACGAGGACCCGGAACACGACCTGTGGCTCGCGACCGATGACGGGCTTGTGAGGCTTGATCGCGAAAGCGGGCGAGTGATCCAGTACCTGGACGCCTCTGACAATCCGTTCGGCCTGAGAACCAGCGAGTTAAACGCCCTCCATCAGGATCGCATCGGCAGGCTCTGGGTCGGAACTAGCGGAGGCCTGTTGAGGCTCGATCCAGATACAGCGATCATCGAGCACTATGGGGAACAGGACGGCCTACCTGACGAAGTGGTCCAAAGCATTCTGGAGGACGATCAAGGCCATCTGTGGATCGGCACGACGGGAGGCCTTTCGAGGCTTGATCCGGCGTCTGGACGGTTCATGAACTACGACGTCAGCGACGGGCTCCAGGGCTACGAATTCACGCGCGGCAGGTGTCAAACGAATGACGGGATGATGTTCTTCGGCGGAGTGAGTGGCTTCAATGGCTTCTACCCTGACCAGGTGAAGGACAATCCTTTTCCACCGCCAGTCGTGCTCACATCCGTGACGCAGACTGGCAGAGACGTCGTCGCAGCCCGGTCCCTCCATGGCGCGGAGGATGTAAGACTTACGTGGCCCAACAACTTCTTCGAATTCACATTCGTGGCGTTGAACTACCATCAACCGGAGAAGAACCGGTACGCCTACATGCTCGAGGGGTTCGACAGAGACTGGAACAACGTGGGGTCGCGGCGCTTTGGGCGCTACACGAACCTTCCCGGTGGCACGTACAACCTAAGAGTCAAGGCTTCCAACAACGACGGCATCTGGAATGAGGAGGGAATCTCCGTGAAGGTCACCGTCGTGCCCCCATTCTGGTCGACGTGGTGGTTCAGAGGTGGTCTTCTGCTGCTGCTCGTGGTCTCAGCGGGTGCCGGCTATCAGATGCGCGTGAGAGGTATCGAGGCCAGAAGCCGAGAGCTGGAGAGGATGGTGGCGGATAGGACTGTGGCCCTCTCGCGCGCAAACGAACTTCTCAAGCAGGAGATCGCAGACCGAGAGAAAGCGGAGGAAGCCTTGGCCAGGCGAGCGGCGGAGGCCGCAGTGGCCGCCGAACGGAGTCGACTGGCGCGTGACCTGCACGACGCTGTGACGCAGCTGCTCTTCTCGGCCAGTCTCATCGCCGAGGCCCTTCCCGGTATCTGGGAGAACGACCGGGATGAGGGTAGAGAGCTCCTCGCGGAGATGCGGCGATTGAGCCGAGGTGCACTGGCAGAGATGCGCACCCTCCTCCTCGAGCTCCGGCCGGCTGCCCTGAGCGAAACTGGCCTGGGGAATCTGCTCCACCAACTGGCCGAGGCCGCTGTCGGACGCACAGACTTGTCCATAGAGCTCAAGGAGCAAGGAGAGCCCAGACTGCCCGATGACGTTCACGTGGCCCTGTATCGTATCGCTCAGGAGGCGTTGAACAACATCATCAAGCACGCCCGAGCCGATCAGGTGACGATCAGCCTGCAATGCGTCCCATGCGGCGACCCGGGTGATAACCTCCAACAGGTCACTCTATCGGTCGCCGACGACGGGCGCGGGTTTGACGTCAGCAGTGTCCAGCCAGACCATATGGGACTGGGCATTATCCGCGAGCGGGCGGAGCGCATTGGGGCCGAGCTGAGGATCGAGAGCCAGCCAGGACGAGGATCGGAGGTGCTGACTAGATGGAGAGGACCACGGGTGTGATCGAACGAGACCCCATTCGCGTCATGATCGTCGACGACCATACCATGGTGCGCAAGGGGCTGGCGGCCATGCTGAAGGTCAAGCAGGACCTCAGGCTGATTGCAGAGGCTAGTGACGGTCAGGAAGCTCTCGATCGGTGCGAGGAGGTCCTTCCGGACGTCATCCTGATGGACCTGAAGATGCCGCGGATGGACGGAGCGACGGCCACCCGAGCCGTTCGGAGGCATTGGCCGGGAGTGCAGGTGATCGCCCTCACCAGCTTCCAGGAGGAAGAGCTCGTGCAAGAGGCCCTCCAGGCCGGGGCCATAGGCTACTTGCTGAAAACCGTCTCCATCGAGGATCTGGTCCAGGCGATCCGGGCAGCTTGTCGGGGGCAGTCGACGCTGGCTCCCGAGGCCACAAGGGCGTTGATCCAGGCGTCCAGGCAGGGCCCGCGACCGGGACACGATCTGACGGATCGAGAGTTGCAGGTTCTCGAGCTCTTGGCCGAAGGCTTGACCAATCCGGAGATCGGCCGACGCCTCATGGTCAGCTCCTCCACCGCAAGGGCGCACGTCAGCAGCATTCTGTCCAAGCTCGGCGTCTCCAATCGCGCTGAGGCCGTTGCCCAAGCTTTTCGCCTCAAGTTGGTCACGTGACCCAGCGGCTGGGTGGACAGATGTCCAATGCTGAGACTGGACAGATGTTCAGTCGGGAAATCCTACATCTGCCCGATGCGCCATGAGGGCTCCTGAAGTATACTTGGCTTATCCAACCAAGCTAGGAAGGCACCAGCTCGGGCGGCCTGAAAGCGGTTGGTGAGACCATTTCTTGCTCGCGGGGGCAG
>JASFVD010000255.1:0-4489 GCA_050050015.1 Anaerolineae bacterium
TGGCTCGCCAAGGACGCGACGGCTCGCTCGGCCGTTTCGTCGTCGCTCATCGCTCTGAGATCAATGGTCTTATTCTACACGACCTCTGACGTCTTGCCCACACGCATGACAGATGTCTATTGACATAATACAGATAGCGTGGTATAAGTGTCAAGGTGGCGCGGGAACTCATGTAGCTAGGGGAGGAAGGTCATGCCGGGACGCCGTCGACGGTGGCGAAGACGCGGGTACTCACGCAGGGCGGTACGAATTCTGAAGCCAACCTTGCTTCTGCTTCTGCATCACGGCCCATCCCACGGGTACACGCTGATCGACGAGCTTGACGCGTACGGGTTGGATGACGTGGACACCAGCGCGGTCTATCGAGCGCTACGCGACATGGAGGAGAGAGGATGGGTGGCTTCAAGCTGGGATGAGGAAGAGACAAAAGGTCCGCCGCGAAGGGTATATCATCTCACCGGGCTCGGGGACCAGGTGTTGCGCTCGTGGATCAACGACCTAAGAGAGACGCGGGATATGATCGATCACATCCTGGAGACACACACACGGCACATGGAGGAGGGCCAAGGTGCTCATCACTGAGACCTTGCTCGACGATCTGCAGGGCGATGCGCCGGTCCGTGAGGTGCTGATGGGGGCTTTTTGGACTGCCGTCGTCCTCGATGCGGACCCTGTGCGATGTGGCCTGGCATCCACGCTGCGGGGGGAATCAGATCATCGCGGCCCCCCGATCCCCGAGGCGGGCGATCTGCTCAGTTTCACCGCGCGTGGGTTGGCTCAGTGGATGGGCGCTCCGCAGACGCTAAAGGCCAGCGTCGGTCTGGCGGCCTACAACGCCCTCTTAGGGGTCGACGAACAGGCTTGCGTCGAGCTGAATGCCTCGGACGTCATCCGCCACCGCGCGGCTGGTCGACGCGTAGCCATCGTCGGGCACTTTCCCTTTGTCCAGGATGTCCGCCGCACGGCTGACACGTGCTGGGTTCTAGAGCTTAACCCGCGCCCTGGGGACGTTCCTGCTCGACGGGCGGATGAGCTTCTTCCTCGGGCTGATGTTGTGGCGATCACCAGCACGTCCCTCATCAATCACACGTTCGATGGCCTTATCTCCCTGTGTTGTGACGATGCCTTTGTGATTATGCTGGGTCCGAGCACGCCCCTGTCGCCAGTGCTCCTGGCGGCGGACGTCAATGTCTTGAGCGGCACCGTGGTGGAAGATGTGGAGCCCGTGCTGAGATCGATATCGCAGGGGGCGACGTTCCGCCAGATCAAGCGTGGGGGCGGACTCCGCCTGCTGACTATGGCATACGGCGCTGAGCTGCAAGGAATAGTTGAAGGAGAGAATGGATGATTGAAGAATCCGAGGTGATCGAGGCGCTGCGGAGTGTGCACGATCCCGAGCTGGGGAGAAACCTGGTTGAGCTGGGCATGGTGCACGACGTGGAGATCAACGATGGTGCAGTCCGTTTCACGCTAGCCCTTACGACGTTGGCCTGTCCTCTGCGCGAAGACATTGTCGAGGATGCGCGACAGGCAGTTCTGGGCGGGGACGGCGTGGAGAGGGTAGAGATCGAGTTGCGGGAGATGACAGACGAGGAGAAGAGGTACATCTGGCCGGAGCGACCTCGACAGCAGGAAACGGGCGTGGCAGAGCACCTGAATGACGTGAAGCACGTCGTCGCGGTCATGAGCGGCAAGGGGGGCGTAGGGAAGTCGTCCGTGGCTGCGCTTCTGGCCGTGGCCCTGCGGCGCCAGGGGAAGAGGGTTGGCGTCCTTGACGCTGATATCACCGGTCCCAGTATTCCCAAGATGTTTGGCCTGCACGACCCTCCGCCAATGGGACCGCTGGGTATCATTCCGGCGGAGACAAGCGGCGGCATCCGCGTGATGTCGATCAATCTGCTGCTTAGAGAGGAGAACGAGGCGGTCATCTGGAGGGGGCCTCTAATCAGTGGCGCCATAAGGCAGTTCTGGGGGGACGTTGTTTGGGGCGATCTCGACTACCTGATTGTGGATCTGCCCCCGGGAACATCGGATGCCTCGCTGACGGTGATGCAGTCGATGCCGCTTAACGGCGTCGTGCTGGTGACGTCTCCGCAAGCCTTGGCTGGGATGGTGGTGCAGAAGGCGGCCCGGATGGCGGAGCAACTGGATATCCCCATCGTGGGGGTAGTGGAGAACATGAGCTACGCGCGCTGCCCCAACTGCGGAGAGCGCATAGACGTCTTCGGGCCGAGCAGATCGGAGAAGGTGGCTGAACATGTGGATGCGCCGTTCCTGGGAAGGTTGCCACTGGATGCCGAACTCGCCCGCCGCTGCGACGCAGGCGAGATCGAGGCGTACAAAGCAGAGGGCTTCGAGCCGGTCGCCAGCGCGATCGCCGAGCTGGTACCGGAAGAGGCGAGTCAGCCGATGACGATGAAGAAGCGGCACCGGCCTGAATCCCACGGTGGCTAGGGCATGGGCAAGCCGCGACAGCTCTTAGCGAGTTCGCCGGGATGACTGCGCGTGACGGAGAAGTGAGAATTGCGCCGAGAGAATTGTTAGATCTGCGGCAGGTCGACCGTGTGTGCCCGGACGTTCGTAGGGCACGTAGATCAAGGAGAAGTAACCATGAGAATCGTTGTGTCAGCGGATGGTGAAGGGCTGGTTGCCCTCGCCAGCTCCGTCTTCGGGCGTTGTCAGGCATACGTCTTTGTGGACACGGAATCGATGGAGGCTGAGACCGTGGAGAATCCGGCGATAGGTCAAGCGAGCGGCGCCGGCATCCAGGCCGCTCAGTTTGTGGTGGATGAGGGGGCGGAAGCGGTCATTACAGGGAACGTGGGGCCGAACGCCTACAACGTCCTGCAGGCATCAGGAACGCCAGTCTACCTTCTGAAGGGCGGGACGGTGCGGGACGTCGTAGAGGCGTACAAGAAGGATCAGCTTCCCCGAGCGGGCGGGGCCACGAGCCAGGCACACGCCGGCCTGGGACGCGGAATGGGAAGGGGACGAGGAGTCGCTACTGCCGGTGGTCCTATCCCTGCCTCCTCCGCTACACGGCCTCAGGCTCCGTCGGCTGGATCTAGCGATGAGGATATAGCCGAGCTGAAGGAGATGGTCGGTCATCTTCGCAGCCAGCTGGCTGATGTGCTGGATCGGCTGGATCGATTTGAGAAGGAGGAGTAGGCGATGGAACGTATGACACGGATAGCCGTCTCGGCGGACGACAGAGCTGGGCTCGACGGCGTGGTAAGCCCCCATTTTGGAAGGTGTCCAAACTACGTCCTCGTCGACGTCGACGGGTGCGAGGTCCGCGACGTCAAGGTCGTGGAAAACCCCTACTACGGTCGCCATCAGCCAGGCCAGGTTCCGAAATTCATCAATGAGCAGGATGTGGACGTGATGCTCACCGGTGGGATGGGGCGGCGAGCGATCAGGTACTTCGAGCAGTTCGGAATTGAAGCCGTAACCGGTGCCTCCGGAAGTGTACGGCGGTCACTAGAACAGTACCTGGGCGGTGCGCTCCAAGGGGCGCAGCCTTGCCGCGAGAGCGTGCAGCACGCTCATGAAGCTGAAGGCCATGGGGCGCAGCTCGCCTCCGATGGTGTGGAGTACGAAGAGGACGAGGTGGGCCGCCTACGTGAGGAGGCCGAGATGCTGCAGCAGCAGCTGGATGAGGTCATGACGCGCCTCCAGCACCTGGGCGAGGGCTCCTGACGGAGGGCGTGGTGTGGACCGAAAAATGGCGACGGACTTTGACCAGATGGTCGATCAGCTGCAGCAAGAGATCGCCGAGGAAGAGCGTGTGCTCTACTCGGACGTCGTTCTCCGCGAGGCAAGGGCTCCGAAGAACTTGGGACGGATGACCAATGAGGATCTACGAGGTATGGTGCAGGGGTGGTGCGGCGACACCATGGAGATCTACCTGAGGCTGGAGGATGGGACGATTGAAGATGCCACTTTTGTGACAGACGGGTGTGGTGCCACCTTGGCTTGCGGTAGTATGCTTACGCAAATGGTGTCTGGTAAGCGCCTGGAAGAGGCCGAATGGTTACTCCCGACGGATCTGGTCGATGCGTTGGGAGGGCTACCTGAAGAGAGTATGCACTGTGCGGGCCTGGCGATAAGCGCGCTCCAGAATGCCCTTCTTGAGTGGAGGGCGAGCGAGCTGCACGAATGTAAGGAGGGGGAGTGAACCTGGGCAAGCACGGGCACAGGGACGTAGTGGCGCAAGCGGGTGAGTGGGTCAGAGACGGGTATCATTGATCCGAGAGCATTGTGCTCGCCGTGGGCGGGCAATACCTGCCCGGTGCAGGATCCCAGTGCACGTGGATGACTGCATCGACCCGGATGGCGACTGGGTTCTCCGGAGGGATTGGAGACACCAGAGAGGAACTCTGCGGCGCGTTGAGCGGAGGAGTGATGGTCATCGGTGGATTGCTTGGTCGCTCAAGCGCGGATGGTGATGATCAGCCGGCAATCCGTGCCGTGGCCCGGTACCGAGAGC
>JASFVD010000256.1:0-4479 GCA_050050015.1 Anaerolineae bacterium
TGCATGCTGTGGTGGGGTTCTCGATTCGAGGGCGAGTGGCACGAAGGCCTTCGAGGTTCTGGGTCGGTGAGTTTGGCTGTTATGCCCCTTCTATGAGGCCTCTCGCTTCCTCCGCCCGATCCTGTGGGACCAGAACGCGGACTGCCCCCAAGCCATTCACCGTGATGCCGATAATCGGCCCCACGCTCTCATAGTCAAGCAGGACTGGGATTCCTTCTCCCTCCAGTTTGGACTTGATCACGTGGGCCTTCATGAGCCCTGCAGCGGTACAGACGACGGCCAGGTCTGGAAAGCGCGACGACTTCTTCCCCATCTGTCACCTCCTGTCCCTCACGGAGTGTCCTCCAAGTCGACGCATTTGTCAAACAGTTTGGAGATGGTATAATCTCCGCCGTTGTGTTGGCGAACTCCATGGAGGAAATAAGACCTTGATTCAAAGGAAGACTCAAAGCTCGACGTACTGGGCTGACTACGCGATCACTTCTGAGGATCTCCAGTATCTGAGTACGTTGCTCGTCGAAGATGAACTTCCGCGTTCAACGGAGGAGCTGAGCAAGGCTCTGGTGCTGAACCAAGCTCGGCAGGAAGAAGCCCTCATCGAGCATGCACTGTCTGAGGGGACTCCCTACCGCCCCCGGCGGACCTACGAGGTAGGGGAGCGAGTGGTCTTCCCTGCCCTCGACTTTCGCGCGGGCGAGGTCGTCAATATCCGCCCCGGACATAATCCTGAGTACGATCCGTTCAAGGTCATGAAGGTGGAATTTGACGAAGGAGAGGAGCGGGAATTTGCCGCCGAGTTCGAGAATGGCCATCCTCTCAATGAGGGGAGCGCCGGAGTCGCTGAGGCAGACGATCTGCGCGATCCTGACGAGCTGGCTTTGCTCTATGGGCCTGAGCTCGAGGATCGGTTGGAGAAGCGACTTGAGGCAGAGTCTGATTTCGTTCGACTTGCGGACAAGTGGTTCCGTAGAGACCTGCTGGTCGAGGTTCACGAAGGCCATTTGAACCTGGCGGAGGCAGTCTTGGACGTGGCTGGGGGAGGGCCAATGTCGACCGAGGCGCTGCTGGGCGACGTGGAGCTGCCCGAGGAAATCTCTCCCCAACTCCGGATCTTCTCGCTGAACTATGCGCTCCAGCAGGATGAACGGTTCGACGAGGTGGGGCCCGCTGGAGAGGTCCTCTGGTACTTGCACCGTCTCGAGCCGGAAGCCATCCTCTCCACGCCAATGTATCTCCAGTACGAGCCCTTGGCGTACGAACCGCCGTTACTGACCAGCGAGATGCGGTCGCTAGAGCAAGACCTCGGTGATGAGTGGTCGGACCTGGACGTGGCGAAGGAGGTATCGGAGCCGGTCGAGATTGTGCTCATCTATCCGCACTGGAGGTCTGGGGCTCTGCCGATCTCCAACCACTTGTCGCGAGTATTCCCTTCTGCCCGGACTGAGCGCATTCGGTTTGCGCTCGTGGATGGCGATACGGGCGAGGAGATGCCCGGGTGGGTGGTGCAAGCGGGACGCTACGTCTACGGCCTGAGAGACTGGTATCGGGACAACGGGATACCTGTGGGTACCTACCTGGAGATCTCCGACGGAGAGGAACCGGACCAGATCGTGGTGCGTCCGCGCAATCGTCGATCAAGGAGAGAATGGGTCCGGGTGGCATCAGCTTATCAGGGCAAGCTGGTCTTTGAGATGCACAAGGAAGAGATTGCCTGTGACTATGATGAGTTGATGGTCATGGCGACAGATGATCTCGAAGGGTTGGAGAAGCTTTGGAGGCGTACTCGGAAGAAGGGGCGCTCATTGGCGGAGGTTGTTGGGGATGTGTTCCCTGAGCTTGTCAAGCTCAGCCCGCAGGGAAATGTTCATGCAGCGACGCTGTACAGCGCCGTCAACGTTGTGATGCGGACTCCTCCCGGTCCGATGCTGGAAGTGTTGGTCACCAGTGACAAGTATGCGCCGGTTGGAGACAACTACTGGGTTCTCCATGGCGGAACGAGTGGAGCATAGATACTGCCTATGGCTGAGATGACGATACCTGCGTCGCTGCGCGAACTGATCAAGCCCACGCTGGATACTCCTTTGCACATTGACTATGGATGGTGGGACCGCAATAACCGGGACATCGGAACGGAGCTACGATCTCACCTTTGCAGGCAGCACAAAGAGACGTTTGGGCAGTCAGTGGACGCCGAGGAGGAGATCGACTGGATTGATGAGCGAACGGGCGAGGTGCGCCGTGTGAACGGCCTGCAGCACGTTCTCCACAGCCATTGCAGCAAGCAGCCCGACTACATCAGCGATGATTTGCCCCTGGTGGACGCGGTCTTTCGCGTGTTCTTGGCTAGGGGAAACAAGCCTCTGACCGCGAGGGAGCTGGGTAGCTTGACGGGACGATATCCAGAGAGGATTCTGCGGGCCCTCACAGGGCGGCACGTGTACAAAGGAATCCGCCCGGCAAGGTAGTGTCCTCTCCTAGTGCTCTGCAGTCAGCGCCACGACCCTCGTCGTGGCGCTTTGCGTATCTGACGGAATGTACACGCACGGATGTCCGGGGAACAGTCTGGACTCTTGGGCGGTCCCTCGCGTCGCACATGAGGGCGGTTGAGCCGGCGATGGGGCACAGTCGGGTGGCAGACTTCGATCTGCCTGCCAACTCGATTGCTTGACAGGGCATCGCCCGTGGGTTAGAATATTTGTCGCATGCCCCAGTAGCTCAATCTGGATAGAGCATCGGACTTCTAATCCGAGGGTTGCAGGTTCAAGTCCTGCCTGGGGTACTGGCCGCTATGTCCATTACCTCGCGCATGCGTTCATCCCGAGAATGCCAAAGATCTCTTTCTCACCGTGGAGCCCTCGGCTCCTTGGGCCTGGCGTAGGGATAAGCGTGGTAGCGTAAGGGAAGGTGCGCCTCTTGACAGGTCTCCCCCGCCGCTTCCAGGGTACGCCTAGTAGGCGACTGCGCACGCGAGGGCGAGAGCTCACTCTCTTGAGTTCGTGTAGCGTGTCCTTTCCCCCCGAAGTTCGGCGCAAGATATGCACGAAGTGGAGGAATCCATGAAGGTCGTCAGCGTGGAGCAAATGCAGCGCATAGAGGCCCAGTCGGACCAAGCGGGGCATCCCTACTCAGCGATGATGGAGCGAGCGGGGCGATCCCTCGCTGAGGCCATTGGGGAAAGGGAGGACCCGGAGGAGAGGCGGGTGCTTGTACTTGTAGGTCCGGGCAACAACGGCGGAGATGGACTCGTGGCTGCACGCTATTTGAGCCAACTGGGATCCTACGTGACCTGCTACGTCTACGGCTCTCGCGATCCAGAAGTGGATGAGAACTTTCGCCTCGTCTCGGAAGCGGAGATCCGGGTCGTCCTGGCCGAGGATGATGCGGGTCGGGAGGAACTTCGAGCGCTCACGGAGCGGGCCGATATCCTGATCGACGCGCTGCTGGGAACAGGCACCCACCTACCTCTGAGAGGGAATCTATCTGATATACTCGAAGTTGCAGGGAAGATCATCGCCCGTCGCCGCCACTCACCGTCCGGACGCAGTCTGACGTCCGCGGTACCGCGGCCTGCCTCGTCTGGCGGCAGTACACCTTTCGTCGTTGGCGTTGATGGACCAACGGGCTTGGAGTATGAGAGTGGGGACCTGGATGCCGTGACCATCCCTGCAGACTTGACTGTGACGTTTGCCTACCCAAAGATTGGGCATTTTCGGTTCCCCGGTGCCGCGGCCCTGGGAGAGTTGGTTGTGGCCGATATCGGTATCGATCCAGCTCTTGCGGAGGGTGTGGGCCTTGAACTGGCTACGCCGACCATGGTCCGGAGGTGGCTTCCCGCTCGCCCGGCAAATAGTCACAAGGGAACCTTTGGCAAAGCCATGATCGTTGCCGGCTCGGTCAACTACACGGGCGCCGCCGCCTTGGCTGGCGAGTCAGCGACGCGTGCTGGGGCCGGCCTCGTCACGCTGGCGTTGCCTAGCGCCATTCACACCTCTGTTGCAGCCCGCGTAGCCGAAGCCACCTACGTGCTGCTGCCGGAGGCGATGGGTGTTGTGAGCTCGACCGCGGCCGAGGTGCTGTGGAAGGCGCTGGAGGGATACGACGCGCTGCTGGTCGGTCCTGGACTCGGGCGCGAGAAAGAGACGTCGGGCTTCCTGCAGAAGCTGTTGGGGAGTCGAGAGGTGGAGCGATCCCTGGGCTTCCGACGGTCAGAGGAGCGCGCATCGGGGCCTGTTCACCTCCCACCCCTCGTCATTGATGCTGATGGGCTGAACCTCCTGTCTGAGCTCGAGGACTGGCCGACGCGAATACCGGCAAAAACTGTGCTTACGCCCCACCCCGGAGAGATGGCGCGGCTCATGGGGGAGTCAGTGGCCACCGTGCAGCAGGATCGAATCGCGGTTGCTCGATCAGGGGCCGCTGAATGGGGGCACGTTGTGGTCCTAAAGGGAGCTTTCACGGTCGTCGCTGATCCTGGCGGGC
>JASFVD010000257.1:0-4446 GCA_050050015.1 Anaerolineae bacterium
GAGCGTCAACACCGTGCTCGCCGTCATCGTTCTGGGCCGACAGAACAGCGTGACCACGTGGCGCCAGGCTCTGCTGCCCCTGTCAGTCGGCCTCCTCCTCAGCCTCCTCCAGGTTGGCCTCATCGATCTTGTGCGCTACGCCGCCACGGGCACGCTGGGCGGCTTGCCGTCGCTGCAGTAGACGTTGCACAGCGCCGGCCCACGTGATACAATAGCTGTAGGCGCAGCCGGCATTGATGGAGTGTGCCTAGACCGGGCAGTCTCCTGGTGAAGGCCAATGAACGTCCCTCAGGTTCGTGGCACTCAGAACACGCGGGGCCCGTCCCCGACGTTGGCTTGCAGAAGAGAAAAAGGAGGATGATACGATGAACTTTGGCGAGGCGATAGCGTTCCTCTTCGACGACGAAGAATGGCCAGGCAAGCTACTCGTAGGCGCAGTGATCACACTTATTCCGATATTCGGAGGGGCGGCCGTCACAGGGTACGCCATCGCCCTCCTGCGTAACGTAGAGGCGGATAGAGAACGGCCTATGCCATCGTGGGACAGACTGGGAGAGTACTTCGTCGACGGGTTGTTGTTCTGGGTCGCCACACTCATCTACTCGATTCCATTGCTCATCCTCATCTGTCCGCTCGCGCTGGTCTGGGTGCTTCCGGCCTTTGCCGGGGACAATCAGGATCTGACAGCGGTTCTCGCCTCCCTGGCGGGGATCTTCAGCGTCGGCTTGGGCTGCCTGGGTCTCCTCTACGGGCTCGTCTTGTGGGTTCTGACGCCGGTGTTGCAGATCCGCTATGCCGAGACTGGCAAACTGGGCGCGTGCCTAGACTTTGGCGACGTCTTCAGGTTCCTCCTCGACAACGCCGGGTCCATCCTCATCGCGCAGGTGCTCGTCTGGGCAGCCAGCACGGCCACCACGCTGATCCTGGGCAGCGTTGTCGGCGTCTTCGCCCTGATCCCCATCTGCGGGTGGATTATCGCCGGGCTCCTCGGCTTACTGATGATCCCCGTCGGGGTCTGGGTGATGTTGTTCGCCGCTCACCTCTACGGCCAGATCGGCCGCCAGGCCGCGGGAGGCGCATCCCCCACCTAGTATCTGAAGGTAGGGCAGACCGCCACCTGGTTTGGCCCGGGCCGCAAGCTTGCCCCGGCCGAGCCTTTGTCTGCCTGGAAGCTTCTATTCTGAGACGTCTAGCCCCAGGTGGAGCAGACGGCGACGTCAGAGGGGGCCGGCAGGCATGCGTCCTCCCGGCGGATGCTGGGTCCGTGAGGCCCTTGCTTCTCGCGCCACGGGAAAGGAAAATGGAAAGGGCCCCGCCCGGGAAACGTGATGTCAGAAGAGGCGCCAGGCGGGCCGTGAGCCCGCATTCGCCCCGCGGCGCAGTGGGGTTCCAGGTCGGTGCCGCCGTCTACCTTGTCCGCGAGTCCAGAGCCCGCATCAGGTCGTCTCCCGGATCATGGCTGCCACCCGCCGCGCTCGTCCTGGGGCGTCGCCCACGTAGTCGCTGGCATCCAGAAGCGTGCGGACCCGCGCTTCAGACAGATAGGACAGCACTTTTGGATCGGCCGCAAGGTCGTCGACGAGGGGGTTCGCCCCGCCCCTCTCGACAGCCTGCCACGCGACCATCGCCCGCCGACGGATGACCTCGTGCATCGCCTGACGGTCGGCACCCGTTCGTACAAGCTCCATCAGAAGCCGCTCGGTGGCGGCGAAGGCGCCGTAGTCCTCGAGGTTCCGACCAATCGCCTCGTCACGGATCTCCAGGCCCCGCAGGATCCGACCCGCGCGGCGCAAGAGTTCCTCCGTCGCCAAGAACGCTCCGGGCAAGATGAGACGTCGGTTGGCCGAGTCGTCCAGTGTGCGCTCCAGGAGGCTATGCGCTGCGTTGTCCCACCCCACGCGCACCAGCGCCGCCACGTAGCGGGCCAGACTGTCGATGTTCTCGGCATGGATCGGGTTGCGCTTGAAGGGCATCGCCGACGAGCCGACCTGCTCGCTCCCAAACGGCTCACTCCACTCGCCGAGCGGAGGGGATTGAACGAGACGCAGGTCGAAGGCGAAGCGATACAGTGAAGCGGCTAGGCCCGCCAGTGCCCCCAGAACGCGATAGTCCTGCTTGCGCGGATAGACCTGGGTGGCGACAGGGAAGTAGTCCAGTCCCAGCGCCCCCATCGTCAGGCTCTCCATCTCCGCGGGGGTCATGCCGGTCCCTTCTAGCAGGTGAGCGAAAGAGGCCGCGGTCCCGACGGCTCCCTTGATCCCCTTCCCGCGAATGGCATCGCGCAGGCGACTTAGCTCAGCGTAGTCCTCCAAGAGATCCTGACCGTAGTTCGCCAACCGGTAGCCGACGGTTGTCGGTTCAGCCGCCTGCAGGTGCGTGAACCCCATACACGGCTGATCGGCGTACTCATCTATGCGCTCAGCTAGAACGTGCAGCACGGCTTGGAGCCTGTTCACCACCAGGTGAAGCGCCTGGCGAATCCGCAGTGCCTCCGCGTTGTCCTGTACGTCAGCGCTCGTGGCCCCCAGGTGGATGATCCCGCCTCCCACGTCGCACTGCTCCGCAAACGCGCGCAACTCGGCCATCAGATCGTGGTGGATCCCGGCCTCTATCTCGGCTGTGCGTGCCAGATCCACCTCCTCCTGATGGTTGACGAGGTCAGCCACCTGATCCTTGTCGACCAGTCCGGCCTCGTGCTGGGCGGCGGCCAGTGCCACCCAAACGCGACGCCAGAGCCGATGCTTGTGCATCTCGCTCCAGATGTGCCTCATCTCCCGCGACCCGTACCGCCACGTGAACGGGGAGAGGAACGTCTCGTGGGTGAAGCCTGTCTCAACGTCCATGGAGTCTGTCTCCGATTATCTGTTGGCTCTTTGCACCACTAGTCGCAAGGTCACGACGAGCACGGGGTCGCGCTTTCCCGCGAGCGCCGCCCTGCCCCTCAGTGCCGGAAACTGCGCTGGCCTGTGAAGACCATCGTGGCTCCCGACTCGTTGCACGCCTGGATGACCTCATGGTCATTCACGGAGCCGCCAGGCTGAACGACGGCCGTGACGCCCTCCTCCAGGCCGACATCTACGCCATCCCGGAAGGGGAAGAAACCGTCTGAGATCATCGCAGCGCCGATCAGCCCACCGTGCTGCTCCTCGACCTCGTGCAGGATCTCCTCTCGCTCCACATCGTTCTTCAACGCATCGAAGATGACTCCGCGGCGTGTAAACGCCAGGCGGTCAGCCATCTTTCGATACGCCTTGTCTCGCGCTATTCGCGCTGCTCCGACCCGATCCTGCTCACCACACCCGATGCCCACCGTGACTAGGTCCTTGACGTATATGACGGAGTTTGACACAACCCCAGCCCCGACCATCCACCCAAAGACCAAATCCTCCGCCTCTCGTTCGTCGGGCTCGCGGGCAATGCGATGACTGCGTCCGTCCCGCACGGTGTGCGCGGGCCGCAAATCGCCAACGCTACTCAGCTCCGGCACGAAAGACAGCTGGGCGACGATGGAGCCGTCAATCAGGCTGGTGAAGTCCACAAACCTCTCAGTCGAGAACTCGGACAGGCGATCAGCCTCGTCAACGCGCATGATGCGCAGATTCTTACGCCCCGAGAGGATGCCGACCGTCCCCTCATCGTAGGCTGGGGCCACCACCACCTCGGCGTATCGCTCGGCGATCGCCTCCGCCGTCGGCACGTCCACGGGCCGATTGAGTGCCACACATCCTCCGAAGGCGGCGAGATGATCCGCAAGATCAGCTCGTACGTAGGCCTCTGCTAGGGTATCCGCGATGGCCACCCCGGACGGCGTGTTGTGTTTCATGATCGCCACAGCCGGTCGATCCGGCAAGCAGCGGCCAATGGCGCCCAAGATGTTGAGAGCATTGTCCGCGTCGGTCAGATTGATCTTGCCGGGATGCTTCCCAGCCTGGAGCAGTTCCGCATCGGACACAAGGCATCGCCCCGGGGCGATCGTCTTCACGTCGCCCAGCACCAGGTTGCCGTTGATCAGTTTGTACAGGGCCGCCTCCTGACCTGGGTTCTCGCCGTAGCGCAACCCCTTGCGGACCCCGTCGACTATCCACGTGACCTTCTCGTAGACCAGCGTGGTCCGCTCGTCGTCGAACAGGAAGGAGATCTCCATTCGCGGTGGGAAACGGTCGTCCATGATGGTCCGGTATGCCTGTTTGAGGTCTTGGGTCATCCTGTGATGTGCCTCTATTCGATTCTGTACGTCGCCGCAACCGCGAGCGGCTCCTGATCAGTCAGGAACTCGCTAATGGCCAGGTCGTAGGCAGCCGTATGGGCTAGGGCCTTGCGCGCTAGCTCGAAGCGCCTCGTCAGGGTCACCCCGCCATCCTGCGCCACCAAGGAAGCCACCAGCGCCGGATAGTCGGAGGGGTCAACAACGGCCGCCACACGCAAGTAGTTCTTCGCCGCGGCCCG
>JASFVD010000258.1:0-4379 GCA_050050015.1 Anaerolineae bacterium
CAAAGCATCGGAGACAGAACCTGGACGCGCCCCATCCGCCAACGACCAGCGCAGCACCTCGCCTCTCTCACCGGGCAACCCATGAGCTCAAGAGGAACCGTCCCTCTCTTCGCTGATCTGGTGTTCAACGAGGAGGGCGACCGAGCGAAGGTCGTCACCCTCGGCGGGGAACTGTTCTATGCGATCCCAGACAACGACTTCCTACGCCACGTCGATGCGACGTACATTGATCGCCAGATCGTCCACGAGCTACAACATCGCATCAAGGCCATGGGCGACATCGTCACCGACGGTGTCATCGACATGCTGGGCGAGGAACATCTCTTCACGCGCGCCTCGATCGAGCACGCCATCGATCAGATGGACCAGCTCCTAGAACCTGACCCGGTCGACGCCGAACAGCTCCGCACTGTTTTCTGGATGTCCGGCCTCCGCGCCATCGTCGACGTTCACGGCGACGTCGTTCGACTGGAGATTCCGGGTTGGGAGCAGCCACCAGGCCGCTGAACTTGTGCGGCTCTGAGAGTTGATGTATACTCTCTATCCAACCGAGATTCGCCACCATCACTGAGGAGGGGCAAGTCCATGAAGGTCTCCTGCCTACAAGAAAACCTCGCCGAAGGCCTCAGCATTGTTGGTCGAGCGGTGTCGCCCCGCTCCACGCTCCCGGTGCTAGGAAACATACTCCTCGCCACCGACGGCGGTCGCCTTCGGCTCTCTGCCACGGACCTCGAGGTGGGAATCAACTGCTGGATTGGCGCGAAAGTAGAGGAGGATGGGGCAACCACCGTTCCGGCCCGGACCATAATCGACCTGATCAACGCCCTCCCTCCGGGCCAGGTGGATCTGGAGCTGGTCGTTCGCACGCAGACACTCAACCTCCGCGCAGCCCGTAGCGAGGCGAATATCAAGGGGATTGACGCGCAGGAGTTTCCTATCGTAACCTCCCCTCAGGAGGGCGCCACTGGCATACCCGTCGAGCCTGACGTGCTTAGGACCGCCGTGGAACAGGTAGCCTTCGCCGCAGCTACGGATGAGAGTCGCCCGATCCTGACGGGCGTGCTGGCCCGGTTTGATAACAATCAGCTAACGCTAGCGGCTGCCGACGGCTTCCGCCTCTCCGTGCGCACGGTCGACCTCCCCGATGCCATCTCCGATCCATTCAGTATTATCATCCCTGCCCAGGCCCTGACCGAACTCCGGCGCATCAGCGGGCACCAAGAGGATCCCATCGCCATTCACGTCACACCGGAGCGTAATCAGGTCATCTTCGAGCTGACCGACGTGGTGCTAGTCTCGCAGCTGATCGACGGGAACTTCCCTGACTACCGCCAGATCATCCCCGCCGACCGCAACACACATACGGTCATCGACACAGCCGCTTTCCTCAAAGCGTGCAAGATGGCCCAGATCTTCGCTCGTGACGCCGCCAATATCAGCCGTATCCAGGTTCAGCCCGGATCGGAACTCGAACCAGGCCACGTGCGAGTCTCTGCCACATCGGCGGAGACAGGAGAGGACGTCAGCGAGATCGACGCAAGCATCGATGGACACAGTATCGAGATTGCCTTCAACGTCAAGTATCTCATAGACGTCCTTTCCGTTGCCAAGGCCCCCCAAGTGAGCCTCGACACAACCACTCCCTCGAGCCCCGGTGTCATCCGCCCGGTCGGAGAGGCGGGCTTCACCCACGTGATTATGCCCATGCATCTTGGGCAGTGATTCGCGCTCCTATGCCCATCGAAGCCCTGAGGCGCCGGCGCGTCTGAGGGCTTCTTCGCCGCTTCGCCAACCTACGCGATACCTCCACGACGCCTCGACTCGGCAAGATGCCTGGGCCCAGCAGGTACCTGCTGGGCCTCACCGCCGAGGCACCTGTCGCTACCACGTGTGCTCTAACCGCCAAACCGACAGGACCAAGTTGTCTATGCCCTTTGCGCTGGTATAATCCTTCCCTGGGAGGATTCACGCGACATGACCAAGTGGACCATCAGCGCGGGACGAGGATTCGCCTTTGGCATCGGACTGGTGAGCGCAATCACGCTGGTCACGGCTGCCCTGATTGGCATCGCTGCCTCCCGCCCGATCACCTTCGGAACATTCATCGTCGGCATCGCGGTACCAGTCGGCTTCGTCTTGGCAGGCCTGATCGCCTACTGGGTCTACGGGCTGGCCGGCGCCCACTACTTGCTCGACCGGAACGCACTGATCATCCACTGGGGCACATCGACACAAGTAATTCCCACGGGGTCCATTGAGCGCGTGTTCCTGGGCGACGAGATTGAGGGGGATGTACACTTCTTTGGGGGGCGCTGGCCAGGGCACTGGGTCGGCTACGGCGAGCTCCCGGAGGCAGGACCAACCCTCTTCTACTCCACGCTCCCACTGCGGCAACAGATCTTCATCTCCACACCGGGCCTCGTTTACGCGATATCCCCAACAAATCGCCAGGAGTTCCTGGAGTCGCTACGGACACGCCTTGAGATGGGCCCGACGCAGGCGATCGAGCAGTCCTCCGCACGCTTGTCTCTCATCGACTGGCCCATCTGGCAAGACTCGCTCGGGCTGAGCCTACTGGGTGTCAGCACCTTGGCGCTCGCAACGCTGCTTGGAATGCTCAGCTATCGCTTCTCGCAGCTCCCAATGCTCATACCTCTACATTTCGGTATGTCAGGCTCTCCCGACCGCCTTGGGCCGCGGGTTGAGATCTTTCTCGTGCCACTCATTGGCCTGCTGACGTTGCTCGTCAATGGGTTGTTGGGGAGTTTTGTCTACCGCCGCAGTCGTCTGGCCAGTTACTTGCTCTGGGCCAGCTCGATTCTCATCCAAGTCCTGGTCTGGACGGCCACGTTCGGCATCCTGACTCGCATCTAGCCCGAGTCAAGACAGTTGACCCAAGCCGGCGTCCGCGATCAACGTCACAGCGGCTGCGGGCGTCCGTCACCTGTTCGGCCCAATCGAACTCTCCTCATCCAACCTCGAGCTCCGCAATCTGTTCGAACTCAAGCTCCAGGCCATTGGCGTCCCCGACCCCTAGATCCTCATTTGCGTCACTCAGGTAGCCTGGTTCAATCCCGCGCTCGCACAGGGAACGGTACCGACACATGCTACAGCGCCCCTCATCCTCGGTACGCGACATCAAGTCCCCTTCCGAACATCCTCCCACGGCATCCTCAATCTCCTCGACGAGGGTCACCAATCGCCGCCCATCCGATGCATACCTAGCGCCGTCATACGCAAATCGCTCCGTCTCTGCGGGGAAATTGGCGAACCAATAGAGCATCGTCACGGAATCGGGCCGGATTCCCGCGCCTCCCTCAAGCTCGTCCGTGCCTCGAATGATCAAGTAGGGATACACGTGGGTCTGCACCCGCTGCGCGAGCCATGCCCGTCGCGGGCGTTTCCTATTCGTCTTCCAGTCAACGATCACCGCCTGTCCACCCGCATCGACAGCGATCAGATCATAGCGTGCCACTAGTCGGTGGCCTGCCAGCGGAGCTGAAAGCATCAACTCGGGATACCGCTGAGGCGGGAGGTCCGCCGGGCCGTTCTCCAGGTAATTGTGCCACCACCGTCGAAGCTCAGCGTCGCTCACCGTGTCCGACAGGGTTTTGGCGGAGATGCCCATCAGGTGCTGCCGGATCAGCCGATGCAGCGCAGCCCCCTGCCGGAGGTGCCGCTCGTTGTCCAAGATGGGCTGGGCCTCGACAGCCGGCCACCGAACGCGGCGCACGTAACGCAGCTGGAATCGTCGCGGGCAGTCGACGTAGGCCTGGAGGCTGGCCTGACTGAACTGAAAGTCAACCGGCAGCATCACGAGTGGCGCCTCCGCGCTGTCTTCACACCTACACCTGGCCTCTGTTGGGGTTCCTCTGGTCCCCAAACCGCTGCGTCCCACGGGGCCCGCCATTCCTTGAACCGTACCCTAGTGAACAACAACCGTAGAAGACAACAAGACGAGGCTTCAAGGAGCAAGAAAGGTATACATACCAGCGACGCGGGCTGCCGTTGGCGCGAGAAGCTGAGGAGCCAGCCCAACCACCGCGGAAGCCACGACAGCCAAGAGCACAGCGATGCCGCTCGGCCACCGTTCGGCTCCCTCCTCCGCCTCAGTTTCAGTTTCGACCAGCAACTCATCGGCGGCAAGGAGGGCATGCAACGCCCGCCACACGCCAACCATTAGACCAACGCTCGCCGCCATAACAGTCAGTGCCGGAGCCAACCTGGACGTGCCAAGGGCCCGATACAGCGACCAGCGACCAGCGAACCCAGCGCTGATCGGAAGGCCGGCCGCGGAGAGCCCTCCCGTGACGAAGGCGAAGGTGCTCCATGCCGCTCTGCGCCCCAAGCCCCTCACGGATGCAGATCTCAGGTCGTGT
>JASFVD010000259.1:0-4372 GCA_050050015.1 Anaerolineae bacterium
CTGCTCAGCCTAGTGGGCTGGCAGAACCGGCTTCGTGTGGCACTTAATTGGCTGCTGGCCCTTCTATTCCCGACCAACAGCGCTCTCGCCCACGAATGCACGCCGGAGTGTGCAGAAGAGCTGTGCGGGCTCAGGCGCAACCCATCTGTCGCCTCTCGTGAAGCGTAGGACAACAGTCGCGAAGTAGGTCAACCTATCACTGGCGGCGGGCAGACGGAGGAAGCATGCGGATCCTTGCGATCATCACCGGCGAATACGGGCAGAGACACGTAGACAACATTCAGGCTCACGCGCCTGAAACGTGGGAGATTCAGGTGTGGCGCGCCCCGTCCTTCTATCCGCCCGTGATCGACTATCCCGAGGATTTCGTGCCCGAGTCACTTCCGGAAACAGACTTGCTGCTCGCTTTCGGCGAGCACAAGGGCGTGGGCGAACTGCTCCCCGAGATCGCCCGGAGGACGAGGGCCCGCGCGGTCGTCGCTCCCGTCGATCGAGAGGAGTGGCTTCCCCGGGGGCTGGCTCGCCAGCTGAGACGCTGGCTCGCTGACATAGGCGTAGCGTGCGTCACCCCCAAGCCGCTCTGCTCGCTGACGGAGACGCATTACAACGTCAAACGGCACCGGACCGAGTACGACAATCCTCTCATCTCCGAGTTCGCCCGACACTTTGGGCGTCCCAAGCTCGACATCACGGTCGACCCGCAAACCCACGACATTCTCGAGATCGAGGTGGCTCGAGATGCCGTCTGTGGCTGCGCTCGCTTTGCAGGGCGGGAGCTGGTAGGCGTGCCTGCGGCCAAAGCGGAGCGACTTGCGGGTTTGCTTCACCATCACTTTCCGTGCCTGGCCAGTATGGGTATCGACGACGACTTCGACGACACCATTCTGCACATCTCCGGCAACATCTTGAAGGAAGAGGTCAATGATCAAGTAGCAGATTTCGTAGAGGTCCGCTACATAAGGCCCGGGACGAAGGCCGGGTAGAACCTCGTCCTGGCGCGACTAAGCGCCTCGTGCACCCTCTCACCGTTTGGAGAAACCGAACGTCCCCAATAGCTCCCCGACGCGACGGTAGTCGCCGCTCACGTAGGCAAACGGGTCCGCTCTCGCAGGGTCCAGGCGCCCTCGGTCATCAAGGACGTCTTCATCCATCTGTATGGCCATAACCTCGCCGATGAAGAGGTCATGGCTTCCAAGCGACAGAGTCTGTCGCAGCTTGCATTCAATGTTGACTGGGCATTCAGAGATCAGGGGTACGCCGACCTCCGCGCCGGGCCCTCGCGTGAAACCGCAGGCAGTCCATTTGTCTTCATCCCGGCCGGACACCATGCCACAGTGGTCGACCAACTCGGCTTGATCCGCCCTTGGGAGATTGACCACAAACTCTCGCAGCTCCTCGATCAGCCCGTGTGAATGACGACCCGGCCGCACACCGATGCCGACCAGCGGCGGATCTGAACAGAGCGTCCCAGCCCACGCCAACGTGATGATATTCGCCTGGGGCCCTTGTCCGGAAGTCACCAAGACAGGCGGCAGTGGGTACAGCGATGTCGTCGGTCGTCGCGTGACCTTTGCCATAGGAAGCCTCCTCCTTCTGTGTCTCCTCTTCACGCGTCGCCAGAACAGGACGATCCCCGCAGGACTCAGGAACCGGCTCGCAGTATAATGGGGCTGACAGCCCAGGTCAAGTGATGACGGTGGGTCCCTCGCCCGAGGCGGTGCCTCTCTCGCCGCCCTGATTGTGGCCCGGATCCCGCGTCCCATCCCTCAGGAAGAAATGTAGATCAGGAAGATGCGTCGGATGCCGGCGTGTAGCAGTCTCCAATCCCTGTGGTCGGATCGTGCCGCGAGACCGGCATGAAGTGCGCGCGCGGGGCCCCATGCCCCTCCAGCCTCGTGGACGCCATCATCGCAGGTCAGGCGGAACGACGGCACATCCACGGGTGCGGCCATCTTGCCAGGCGATCCGACTAGTCCGAGCTCCGGGGCGCACACGTCACGCGCCGGACACCGCACAATTGCGATTTGCACACTACGAAGGGATCTAGTATAATCACTCCGACCTCTCATGGTGCGGCACCGCGGGTGGCTGGGCTCGTGCCTAACGGGAAATCAGCAGCTCCCCGCCCGGCTCTCCGCCGCGAGCCCGGCACCAAGAGGGCGGTCACCCAGGGAAGCCATCAAGCAAGCACAGGCCGAGATAACATGCCACAGCACCCCGGCTCGCAGCCGCCAGAAGGAGCGTCAAACCGGTGACGCGGTCACACACAGTCTTGCTCGTTGAGGGCCGCAAGCCTTCGGGCGAGCGCTTGGCTCCGGTACTCAAGGCCGAGTATGACCTGACGACGGCACGGACCCGTCGGGAGGCTCTGGCAAGAATCAGGGAGATCAAGCCCGCCGTCGTCGTTCTCGACGCTCCCTCACTTCGCTTCAGTCGCCAGCGGTTCTGCAGCACGCTGGAGAAAGAGGGAATCAACAGGCCAGTGCTACTTCTCCACGACGAGGCAGCGGCACCCGACTACGTGAACGCCCGCGCCTATCTTGAATATCCGTTCTCATCACAGAAGTTGATCAACCGAATCTCTTGGCTGCTGCCCGCCCCCGATGGCGAGATCCTGCGAAGAGGTGAACTGGCACTGAACATCAAGCGCCGGTCCATCATTAGGGGAGATCGGGAGCATCATCTCACCCCCAAACAAGCCCAACTTCTGGAGCTCTTCATGCGTCACCCCGGAGAGGTCCTTACCCGTGAGTTCCTCATGAAACGAGTGTGGGAAACAGATTTCATCGATGACACACGGACCCTGGACGTACACATCCACTGGGTCCGAGAGGCCATCGAAGAGGACACCGGGTCACCCCAATACCTCCACACAGTCCGCGGAGTGGGTTATCGGTTCAGCGTGCCTGCCGCAGCGAAGCAAGTCCATTGAGTTTGCCGAAATCCCGCTTTGTGGTAGAATTTACAGGGTTTAGACATTACACACGCCTCTCGACCGGCGAGACCGTGCCAAGGGACAGCCACCTTGGTCTCTCAAGGGAGTGACGGAGGCGGAGGAAGAAAAACGGATCATAAGGAGGTTTCCCCTACAATGGCTGACATTTCTATGAAGGCACTCCTCGAAACGGGGGTGCACTTCGGACATCGCACCCGGCGCTGGCACCCGAAGATGGACAAGTACATCTTCACTGAGCGCAAAGGGGTGCACATCATCGACCTGCAGCAGACTCTCGAGTCACTTGAAACAGTCACCGACCTGATACAGGACACTGTCGCTGCGGGAGGCGAACTGCTGTTCGTGGGCACGAAGCGCCAAGCCCAGGCTACTATTGCGCGTGAGGCCGGGCGCTGCGGCATGCCGTACGTCACTCTGAGGTGGCTTGGCGGTACGCTGACGAACTGGCAGACGATCAGACAGCGCATCGACTACCTGCACAACCTCGAAGCCCGCCAGGAACGGGGCGATTTCGACCTCCTGCCCAAGAAAGAGGCACTGGAGAAGGAGCGTGAGATCGAGAAGCTGAACCAGCGGTTCGGCGGGATCAAGGAGATGCGCGAGCTTCCGGAGCTCATGTTTGCGGTCGACATACAGCGCGAGGCCACTGCAGTGGCCGAGGCCGACAAGTTGGGCATTCCCATCATCGCGATGGTCGATACCAACTGCGACCCGGACCTGATCGACTACGTGATCCCGGCCAATGACGACGCTATCCGCGCCATCAGGCTGATCACCCACGAGATAGCCGACGCCGCCCTGAGAGGCATCGCACAAAGGAAGGCCTACGAGGCCGAAGAGGAGATGCCGGAGGTCGACGAGCTTGAACTTGAGGACGAGAAGTATCTGAGCGCAGCGACGCTCGCCCGGCTGAGGGAGCTCTCCAGCAAGGAGCAAGAGGAACAGGAAGAACCGGAAGCTGTCGAGGAGCCGGCCGAAGAGCCGGCCGAAGAGTCGGTCGAACAGTCGGCCGAAGAGCCGGCTGAGTAACCCGAAGTGCACAGAGCAGGGCCGAAAGCGCCCTGATGAATACATCGCAGACATAGCGAGGAGAAGCAAACTTGGACATCACGACGTCAATGATCAAGGACCTGCGGGATGCGACCAGCGCCGGTGTGCTTGACTGCCGTGAGGCGCTGGAAGCGACCGACGGCGATTTCGAGAAGGCAGTGGACTACCTTCGCCAGAAGGGCATGTCCGAAGCAGCCAAGAGGAGTGACAGCGCGGCATCTGAGGGGCTCATCGAGGCCTACATCCATCACGGAAGCCAGGTCGGCGTGCTTCTGGAGTTGAACTGCGAAACGGACTTCGTGGCCCGGACAGACGATTTCGAAACCCTGGCCCATAATCTAGCCTTGCACATAGCGTTTGCCGCGC
>JASFVD010000260.1:0-4366 GCA_050050015.1 Anaerolineae bacterium
AGGAAGATCTGCACATCGTTGCTTAGCGGAATGTTCCGTCTTAGCGCCTCCTCGACAAAAGGGATGTCCAAGGGAACCCCGCCGCTAACGCAGACAAGATCCGCGTCGTCCAGCAGACGGATTGGGTGCCCCCCCAACGCGTAGTCAACCGACAGATCTGCAATTTGCTCCAATCGGTCAGCCAGGGCATTCTCGTCCTGGAGATCAGAAACCGTCACCTCGGCGCCAGCCTCGGTCAGATAGCGGGCCAACGCCACTCCTTGTCGTGCCAGGCCGAGGATTACCACATGTCTATCTTTCAGTGTATCTCCTTTGACGACGACCCATTACCGCATGACCTCGATCGCTTCGTCGCTCTGCGACGTTTGAGGTCCTACCCAGCAAGCGCGTCGCGGGCCCAGGACCCTAAAGCAACGCCAGGGCAACGCCAGCCATGACCGCCAAGATCTCCACCAGCCAGAAGCGCTGAACAACCTGCGTCTCGGACCAACCTAGCAGCTCAAAATGGTGATGGAGAGGACTCATCTTGAAGACACGCCGTCCCTTGCCGAATCTTCTCTTCGTGTACTGGAAGTAGAGCACTTGGATAACGACCGAGAGCGTCTCAGCCAACGGAATCAGGATCACTATTGGCAGCAGCAGCCACTGTCCAGTCATCAAGGCCACGGTGCCCAAGGTTGCGCCGAGCGCTAGGCTCCCGGTATCCCCCATGAACATCTGGGCCGGATGGGCGTTGTACCAAAGAAACGCAAAAGATGCACCCACCACAGTGAAACAGAATCGAATCAGGTAGAATTGCCCCTGCAGCCGAGCAATGACGCCGTAGCCAGCAAACGCACTGGCCACAATGATTCCCGCCAGCCCGTCCAGCCCATCCGTCAAATTGACGGCGTTGGCGGACCACAGTATGAAGAACGCAGCTATGGGGACCCAGAACCAGCCCACATTGACCATGTCTACGACTCCTGGCACACCGACCTGTCCCGCGAACTGCATGTCGGAAGCGAGCATGAACAAGGCAATCCCCAGCGTCAAAGGAATCTCCCAGAGCAGCTTGCGCCGCGCCGTGAATCCTAGACCTCGGCGCACGCCACGGACACCAGCCAGGTCGTCCAGGCCACCGATCAGCGCGTATATCAGCATGACGCCGAGGGGCACCAGAATCGACCGTCCGATCAGCGTGCGCCCTAGGAGATTGTAGATGTTGAGCACCACAGTGATTAGGAACACCGGGACGACGATCATGAGCCCCCCCATCGTCGGCGTTCCCATCTTGCTGGTGTGGTCACTGGGACCATCGATGCGTATACGTTTACCAACCCGATAGTGACGAAGGATTCGAATCAACAGCGGTCCCCACACCACCGCCAGCAGAAACGAGATACTCGCCAGAATGAGCGCTCTATCCATTTTTAGTTGCCGTACGATGAGCTCTTGATCACCTTGTCAATAAGACCTTAACTGATCAGCAATGCGCGGCCCTCCGAACGCTACGAAGCACTGCTCAGCGAATTGACGATTTCCTCCATCTTCAAAGCCCGCGAACCCTTCACCAAAATGACGTCATCTCCTCCCACCATACTCTTCAGTAGCTGCACGGCCTGTTCCCTGTCTTCCAATATGTGCACGGCCTCAGACGACATCCCCCAACGCAGCGCCGTCTCGCCGATGACAGCGCCGAGCGACCCCACAGTGACAAGCACGTCAGCGACCTCCAAAGCGCGCATCCCGACCTTTTCGTGCCCTTCGCGTTCATAGTCGCCTAGCTCAAGCATGTCGCCTAGGACAGCGATCTTGCGTCCCTCCAGCTCGTCCAGCAAGTTCAGGGCGGCGATGGTCGAAGCAGGACTGGCATTGTACGTATCGTCCAGGATCGTAGCTCCATCCGGGCCCTGGACGGCGACCAGTCGAAGTTGATCTGACGGCTCCACGCCCCGAAGTCCTTCTATAATCTCCTGCCAGGTGAGCTCCTCGACCAGACCCGCCGCAGTCGCCCTCAGAGCAGTGTGGACGGAGTGCCTGCCCAACAGTGGCACCTTCACGTGGAGAGTCTCATCTCCATGGTGAAGTCGAAAGTGAATGCCCTCCAGCCCCAACCCCTCTATCTGATCCGCCCACACGTCAGCCTCTGGAGACAAGCCATATGTTAGAACGTCGGCCCTCGTCGATGCAGCCATCTTCCGGACGTTCTCGTCATCGTAGTTCAAGATCGCCACGCCCTCTGGACCCGGAGGCAGTGCCTCGACCAACTCCGTCTTGGCCTTCACGATACGCTCGAACGACCCGGCGTGCTCAAGGTGGACCGGTCGCACAATAGTCACAACGCCGACGTGCGGTTGCCCCATGCGGGCGAGATCGGCAATCTCACCCATGTCGTACATGCCCATCTCCAACACGGCACGTTCGTGCTCGCTGGTCAGATGAAGCAGGGTAAGCGGCAAGCCGATCTCGTTGTTGTAGCTCGCCTCACTCTTGATAGTCTTATACCGCCGCGCTAGGACCGCCGCCGTCAACTCCTTGGTAGTCGTCTTACCCACACTTCCTGTCACGCCAATGACGCGAAGGTCCGTTTGCGATTGCCGCCAGTAGGTGGCCAAACGATGGAGTGCCTCAAGAGTGCTGTTCACTCTGAGAACCGCTGGCAGTGTCCAGGAGTCAGGCAGCGTAGGTCTCTCATCTGTCAGATCCACCGTGAGAGCACCCAAAGTCAGGTCTTGCTCAACGATGGCCACGACCGCCCCATTGGAGAAGGCGTCCGCGACGTAGTCATGTCCATCGGCCTGCTCTCCCTCAAAGGCAACAAACATGGCTCCCGGCAAGGCATCCCGGGAATCGATTACGGTCGCAGTCACCTTCTGATCCAACCCCTCGGCGCCCCGGCCGCATAATCCCTCCAGCACATCCGCCAGGGTCAAAGATCTGGCTGTCATCCTCCCACCTCCGCAGCCAATTCGCCCGATCCCGGCGGTATGCCCAGAACCGTGAACAGTCGCGCTGTCAATCGTGAGAATGTCGGCGCCGCCGTACGGGAAGCCCACTGTGAGCTCTGTGGCCGATCCAACTTGACCAGGATCACCAGCGCCGGCTCTGGGACTGGTCCGAAGCCGACGAAGGTGGCAATGGTTCCCTCTTGGGCATATCCGCCAGGGATGGGGATTTGGGCAGTGCCGGTCTTGCCGGCAACGCGGTATCCTTCCACCCTAGCCTCGGTAGCACCTTCTTCAAGCACTTGCACCATAAGGTCGGTCAGCCTCGTGGCAGTCTCCGGGGCAATTACCTGTTCTTCTAGTACTGGATGAAAGACGGAGACAGTGCCATCCGAAGCTGTCCGGCGACTCACGATGTGCGGTCGCAAGCGAGCTCCGTCGTTAGCCACGGCGGCCACCGCGGTGATCATCTGAAGAGGCGTGACTGCTATTCCCTGCCCAAAGGCATTCGTCCCCAGGTTTGAGGGATGCCAGTGCTCCACATCCTCCGGGAGCCACAACTGGCCGGGTACCTCTCCCGCGAGATCGACGTTCGTCAATTGTCCGAAGCCGAAATCCCGCACGTAGTCGTAGAAGCGGTCAGGGCCAGTTGTACTGCTCAGCCACGCGGCACCCACGTTGAGAGACTTGACGAGAATATCCTTCACCGTCTGGTCTCCGTAGGTTTTCCGCATCGCATTGTGGATAGCCTGCCCACCAACCTCTATCCAGCCCCGGTCTTGGTAGACGGAGTGCGGCGTCACGATACCCGAGTCCAGCGCTGCTGCCACGGTCACGACCTTAAACACCGAACCAGGTTCGTACTGCTTGCTGACGGCAGGGTCCTCAAACAGCGAAGGATCTCGGTCGGCAAACTGAGAGTAGTTCTCCGGATCGTAAGTGGGCAGGCTGGCCATGGCCAAGATTCCGAACGTATCGGGCTCCATGACGATGATGGTTCCTGCCTCGGCTCCGTACATCTCCAATGCCCGGGCGAGCTCATCTTCGACCAGTGCCTGCACTGTACGGTCGAGCGTCAGCTCCAAGTTCACTCCACGCCTAGGAAACTCGCCTTCGATGGGCTCCCAAGGAATCGGCACACTCTCAACGTCGACTGGTCCCACCCATTCCACAGGTTCCGGCCGGAGCATCGGATCGTAGAAACCCTCAACACCGTAGTAGCCGGTCATCACAGTGGAAAAACCCAGGGCATGCGACGCTAGTGAGTCTTCCGGATACACTCGCCTCCAGAGCGGCTTGACCGTCACACCACCAATCTCCAGACCTGCTACCTTCTCCCCGACGTCCTTGGAGACCGACGGGGCGACACGGATCCACTGACGATAGCTGCCGCTTTCATCGCGACTGTTCAACTGCTCCTCTAGGCGCGAAGCCGGCAT
>JASFVD010000261.1:0-4358 GCA_050050015.1 Anaerolineae bacterium
CAAGATGGCAGAACGGATGGGCCTTACGTGCGGGGGCATTCTAACCTTGGCCGACCACGGCGTTCGAGACGTTGTCGACGTGAGGAACGGGAGCCGTCGACGTCTGGCTCAGGTCTCAGGTAGCGGCGAAGCTGTGATCCAGGGACGTTTCCGTTTCGATCCGGAGGCTCTGCGTTGGGGAGAAGCGGTGTTGTCCCGAGCGACACCCTGTGATCTACTCGTGGTCGATGAGATCGGCCCTCTAGAGATGGAGCGCGGGCAGGGCTGGGTCGCCGCTCTGGACGTGCTGCTCGCCGGGGAGTACAGGCTGGCTCTGGCGGTCTTGCGGCCCGAGTGGGTCGCGCAGACCCAGGCTGAGCTCACTGATTGCGCTCCGGAGGTCGTGACCGTGACGCGCGAGAATCGGAGCGAACTGCCGGTCTACCTTCTCGACATGTTGGCGGGAGGGCAGCCCTAGTCTTCCGTAAAGCCCTTCAGATATCGCCCTCCCGCTCGGCCAGCCCTCCTTGCACCACCCTAAGTGGGAGAACCCCGCAATTTGCCCGTGAGGGTCCCAGTTCGACGCCCAGCATGCGAAACATATCTTCGTCGTCCATGGCCTTCAGCTCATCGAGGGTCTTCCCTTGAATCTCCTCGGTGAACATCGAAGCGGATGCCATACTGATCACGCATCCTTGACCGGTGAAACTCGCCTGGTTAACCCTCCCGTTCTCCAGCTTGATGTCGATTCGCACCACATCGCCGCAGACTGGGTTGTCGCGTTCGAACGATATGTCGGGATCCTCAAGGACTCCCTCGTTACGCGGGTTCCCGTAATGGTCGAGAATGTTCTCACGATATAACTCCGAATCCATATTTCCTCGCTGCTTCTCTCCCCTGTGGCCGCCCCTTCATTGGTGGGGGCGGGGGCATACTTGATGTACGGTAGTTACCGGGACTAACCCTCGTTGCTTGGCGGGAAGGTACCCTGCCTTTCATGCCGACTTGCGGCGAAGGCTGCCAAGAAGGTCTGCTGCTTTCAGAATACCGGCGACCAGCCGATCTACTTCGCTCCTGGTATTGTAGAGATAGAAGCTGGCGCGCGCAGTAGGGGGCCAGTCAAATCGCTCATGGAGCGGTTGGGCACAGTGGTAGCCGGCACGAATGGCTATTCCTTCGGAATCGAGGATCTGTGCTACGTCGTGAGGGTGAACCTCTTCGACCGTGAACGATATAACGCCGCTACGGACCTCGGCGGGAGGTCCCACCACACGGACCCCTCGCAAGTCCTCCAACTGCTCCAGGGCATAGACGACCAATGCTTGTTCGTGCGCCCAGATGGCGTGCATGCCCTTGGCGCTCAGGTAGTCGACCGCCGCTCCCAGTCCAACTGCCTCGGCGATGGCCGGTGTACCTGCCTCGAATTTCGCAGGAAGGTCAGCCCACGAGGCGTCGTGACGCTCTACCCGCTCGATCATACCGCCGCCAGTGAGAAACGGCGGCATCGACTCCAGCAGCTCAGGTCGGGCATAGAGAACGCCGATGCCAGTCGGGCCACACATCTTGTGTCCAGAGAAGGCGTAGAAGTCGGCATCCAGCGTTCCCACATCAACCGGAAGATGCGGCACGCTTTGCGCACCATCAATGATCACGCGCGCTCCGGCGCGATGGGCCCTAGAGACCACCTCCGCGGCCGGGTTCACCGTCCCGAGCACGTTGGAGACGTGCGTGAATGCGACTAGCTTGACCGGTCCTGAGAGCAAATCGTCCAGCGACGCCAAGTCTAGTTTTCCGTTGTCACTGACCGGCACGTAGTCCAGGTCGGCCCCCGTCTCTCGCGCCAGGTGCTGCCACGGCACCAGATTGCTGTGGTGCTCCATCTCAGTGACGAGAATGCGGTCCCCGGTCGCTATCTCTCGACGACCCCACGAGAAGGCCACCAGGTTGATTGCCTCCGTGGCGTTTCGTGTGAAGACCACTCCTCGACGATCCGGGGCCCGTATGAACTTCGCAACTTTGTCTCGCGCATCCTCGTAGGCAGCCGTAGACTCTTCGCTTAGGGTATGAACGCCGCGATGGATGTTTGCATAGCTGCCCTCGTAGAAGTCGACCAGTGCCGATATGACCGCCCTCGGTTTCTGCGTCGAGGCGGCGTTGTCTAGGTAGGTCAGTGGTTTGCCGTGAACCTCACGACTCAGTATTGGGAAGTCGGCCCTGCAAGCCACTGGGTCCAGTTTCGTCTCCGAACTCAAGTCCGAGGTCAACGTTGCCTCCGGTTCAAGTTGTTTCTGTCACGTCTACTCTGGTAGGTACCAAATGTGAAAGCCACGACGCCTGTCCCGTCCGGTCCAGGTGCGCAGATCACGCTTAGGTCGCATTCTCAGGTGAAGAGCTTCTGAATCTGCATGGCGACAGACATGTCCCCCTTGACCTTGAGCCGGCCCTGCATAAAGGCGGCCATCGGATTGAGGTCGCCCTTCATAAGTGCCACGAGGTCTTCACTCGTAGCTTCTACGGTCACATCGGGGGATCCGACCTCCCCTTCTTCAATGCTGATCTCGCCATCGTCTACGTCAACTGTCCACAGCCCGCCAGTGTCGCCCTTCGTGTCGAACAGAATGGTGACGTCCATTCCCTCCAGCTTCTTCACGTCCTTGGATCCCGACAGGCTGTTCAGTGCTTTTCTCACGTCAATTAGGTTGGGCATCCTGTTCTCCTAACATAGATCTATTGAAGCTGTGCAGGCTCGTCCCGGGGACGGCCTCCTCGAGTCTATGAGTCCGCGGCTACGCCGGCACGTCGGCCGCGGTGCTTGGCACGCTGAGAACGTCACGATTCAACGGGCAAGGGCGTCATCTCTTCCCAGTTGTGTCCGATCTTGAGGTCGACCTCCAGTGGAGCGTCGAGCTCGAAGGCGTTCTCCATGATGTCGCACATCAACGTGCTCGTTGTGGCTATCTCGTCGTCTGGCGCTTCCACGATCAATTCGTCATGGACTTGGAGGATGATGCGAGAGAGCAATCCGTGCTCCTGAAGTGCCTGATGGAGGCGAATCATCGCGATCTTGATGATGTCTGCCGCCGTTCCCTGGATAGGCGCGTTGATTGCCATGCGTTCAGCTGCCTGCCGCGCGTAGTGCGACGCCTTGCTGCTCGGTTCCAGCTCTGGGAAGTACCGTCGCCTTCCCAGCAGCGTCTCGACGTAGCCCTGTCTGGCAGCCAGCACCTTGGTGCGCTCGATGTACTCGCGCACCTTAGGGAAGCGCTCGAAATAGGTGTCGATGAAGTCCTCCGCCTCTGGCCGCGTCAGCCCTGTAGCCTGAGCGAGCCCGTATGCCGTCTGACCGTACGAGAGCCCGAAGTTGACCGACTTCGCCAGCCGACGCTGGTTGGACGTCACCTTGTCGAGAGGAAGGTCCAAGATGGCGGCCGCGGTGCTGGCGTGGATGTCCTCGCCGCGAGCGAAAGCCCCGAGCAGTCCTTCATCGCCGGAAACGTGAGCCAGTACGCGTAGCTCCACCTGTGAGTAGTCAGCGGCAATCAGCTGCCAGCCCTCCTCTGCAACGAAGGCTCGCCTCACGTGCCTCCCCAGTTCTGTCCGAATAGGGATGTTTTGGAGGTTTGGATCACTTGAGCTGAGGCGCCCCGTCACTGTTCCAGTCTGATTGTACGACGTGTGCAGGCGTCCCGTGTCCGGATTGACCATCCGCGGGAGAGCGTCGACGTACGTTGACTTCAGCTTCGAGAGAGTCCGATACTCCAGGACCAGATCTATCACCGGGTGTCTATCCTGCAATCGCTCAAGCACGCCCGCGGCTGTCGAGTAATGGCCAGTCTTTGTGCGACGCACACCCTGACAGGGGAGTTCCAGCTTCTTGAATAGAGCGTCGGACAGCTGCTGGGGTGAATTGACGTTGAACGAATAACCCACCAAGCCATGGATCTCGTCCTCGATCTCCCCGAGTCGCTCAGCCAGCCGCTGCGACATGCGTTCCAGTTGCTTGACGTCAAAGCCGACGCCTGCTTGCTCCATCGCTGCCAGCACCGGGACCAGAGGCATCTCAACCTCGGCGAACAGCGACCAGAGCTCTTTCTCCTTCAACACCTTGGTCAACACTGATGCGAGGCGGTGCGTCATGTCGACGTCAGCGCACGCGTAGGGAGCCGCTCGCCTGACCGGTACCTGTCGCATCGTCAGCTGATCCCTGCCCTTTCCAATCAGATCTGTTATCGGAGTCATCCGTTCGTGCAGCCGAGTCCAGGCGAGGCTCTTCAGTCCCAGGTTCTGGGATGACGGATCGATTAGCCACTCGGCGATCATAGTGTCGAACGCTATGTGCTCGATCTTGCTGCCATGCTGGTCCAACACGGTGAGATCGT
>JASFVD010000262.1:0-4355 GCA_050050015.1 Anaerolineae bacterium
GATGGGACACATGCTGCCCCTGGTGGTGGGCGCCCACAGGCTCGTGCGGAAGGCGAGAGCGAGTGGGGCCACGGCGATTGTGTACGATACGACGGGACTGGTGGCGGCGTCGCAGGGGGGTGGGGCGCTGAAGCGAGCCTTGATCGACCTTCTGCGGCCCACGGTGGTGGTGGCGCTGCAGCGAGGGAGCGAGCTCGAGCACCTGCTCGTCCCCCTGCGGTGCAGCGGGCGGACGCGCGCGGTGGACCGAGAGGTTGCGCGCGCAGTTAAGCGTCGGGGCATGGAGGCGCGGCACGAGCATCGGGCGGAGCAGTACCGCCGTACCTTCCAGGCGGCCCACCGGCTGCAGGTCACCTGGATGGGGAAGGCTATCATTCCCAGACCCTCATTCTCCAAACACCGATTGGTGGCCCTCGAGGACGACGAGGGTTTCGTGCTGGCGCTCGGGATCGTGACGGACTGGGAGCGGGAAAGCCATGTCGTGGAGCTGCTCAGCCCGCTGACTTCGTTGGTGGACGTGGACACGATTCACGTGGGCGACGTGGCGGTGGATCCGGACACATTTCGAGACCGACGTATCCGGGCCAATCGGTAGGTCTCAGCGGGGGCACGTGGGCTGCGGACTGGAGAACTCGCGCAGCGAGCGGGAGTCAGCAGCCGCAGGCTCTTGCGATCTTGGGGAGCACCTCGGCCACGTCTCCGTGGATGACGACGTCGGCGACGTCATCGGCGTAGGTGGGTGTCAGATTCACCACGATAATCCGTCCACCCCGGCGATGAATCCTCATGGGCAACCGTGAGACGGGCGTGACCTCAAGGTACGTCCCGGCGACGAGCATCAGGTCGGCGGATTCGACGTGCGACGCGGCCGCATTGACCACCTGAACGGGGAGCTGTTCTCCGAAGAGGACCACGTCGGGCTTCAGCACGCCTCCGCACTCCGGGCAGCGGGGGATCTCATCCGACGCGAGGAAGGCCTCCACGAGGTCGTCCGTGGGCTCCACTCGATAGCAGTCCATACACGTCGCCGAGCGCAGGTGCCCGTGGATCTCCAAGACCTCACTCGATCCGGCTTTCCGGTGCAGGTCATCGACGTTCTGGGTGATGACGGCGCGCAAGATATCTTGGGCCTCCAACCGGGCCAGCGCCAGGTGACCCGGGTTGGGCTCGGCCTCAATCAGCACCCTCGTCAGCGGGCGTATCCAATCGAAGAAGCTCTCCGGATGGCGACGGAAGGCGTAAATGGAGGCCACCTTCGTCGGGTCGACGGACTCCCAGAGGCCCGTGCCGGGCGACCGGAAGTCGGGGATGCCCGAGGGCGTCGAGATGCCGGCGCCTGTGAGGGCGATGGCGTAGCGGGATCGGCGGAGGAGGCGGGCTGCCCGGGAGATCAGATGGTTGTCCTGGGCTGTCATGAGGACTCTCGCATGGTGCCCGCATCGGTAGCAGGCAAGGACGCTCCGCCCGCCACGCGGTGTGCCCAGCGTGTCGTCTCGGGCAGGCGGTAACGCGGAGCGCACGCCAGGACCAGCGAGACCGCCGACTCGAGGTCGACCCTGTGCCCGATGGAGACGAATACGGGATTCACCTCGGTGCGGGTGCGCACGGCCGCCCCGATGACCTCGTCGCCATCGACCAGGTGGGTCCAGCTTCCCCTCTCGGCCTTCAGGGAGCCGTGGTGCCCACACAGGACGGATTTGGCGCACCCCACGGAGGGCAGATCGAGCAGCACTCCCAAGTGGCAGGCTAGGCCGAAGCGGAGTGGGTGGGCGAGCCCGTGGGCGTCGAACATGAGGACGTCCGGTGAGGTGGTCAGCTTCTCCAGGGCGTCCAGAATGACGGGCCCCTCTCGGAACGCCAGAAGACCGGGTACGTAGGGGAATTCAGCGGTCCTGTTGGCCGTGACGGCCTCAAGCGGCTCTAGCCGGGGGAGCGAGAGGAGCACAACCGCTGCCCTGGCCTCTCCGCGCTTCACACTCACGTCGACTCCGGCGACCATCTCCGGCGACCCTTCGAGTGGCTCGACGACGAGGTGCTCGCGAAGATGACGCTGAATCGCCTTGGCTTCGTCCGGCGGAACGTTCCACGGGTGCGTCCTGACGGGGACGACGGTCATGCAGCCTCTACCAGGTCTTCGACGAATCTCCTGAGCTGCCGAACAACAAGACTGTCGAGGTCCGCCATCACCATCGGCAACTGCTGTCTGGCCGACTGGAACGCGAGCTCCGGAGCTGGCGGAATCATGGCTATGATCCGGTGTTCCAACCGCTCCTCGATCTCCGACTTGTCGAGCGTGGAGGCTGAGCGACTCCTCTTGATCACCACCAGGCTGATCCTGTGCCTCGGGATGCTCAGCGATTGGCTCAGCTCGGCAAGAAGGTCGTTGGCAAGGATCAGAGAGACGTCGTCCGGTTCCATGACGACCACGATGTGAGTGCAGAGAGGCAAGAGGCGGCGATTAGTCTCGTCCAATCCGACCCCCATATCGAGGAGCAGGTAGTCGGCTAACGCGCCCAGCTGGTGGACGACGGCTTCTGCGTGGTCGGGGGATACCGACTTGCCGGTGCCGAGAGGTTGGGTGCGACCCCCAAGCACGAGGAGGCCGCAGCTGTGCTCGTCGAGCCGGGCTTCCACGAACTGAGGCTCGATCTGGCCCACCGGCTTCGCGAGCACGCTGCCCAGGCCGTCGCGATGGGGCAGGCCGAGCTGGGCCGATGCAGTCCCCATACCGTGTCGGGTCTCCGCCAGGATCACCCTCTGGTCATCGCCGTCGGGGCCGAGCGCTCCCGATGCGAGGACCACGGCAGCATTGACGGCCAAGGTAGTCGTACCGACTCCACCCTTGCTTCCCAGAAAGCCAAGGATCGCAGCACGCGGCGGCTCTTCCTTCGGCTGTTCGCGCAAGAAGCGGCGCAGAAGCGCCTGCACGCGCGACACCAGTTCCTCCGGGTGAACCGGCTTGGTCAAGAAGTCATCAGCTCCGGCCTCGAACCCCTTGACCTTGTCCTCAACCGCGTCCCTGGCCGTGAACATGAGAATGGGCAGGTCGGCGGTCTGAGGGTCGGCCCTGAGGCGGCGGGCGACCTTGTAGCCGTCCATCTTCGGCATCATGATGTCCAAGACGACGAGGTCAGGCTTCTCCGCTCGGATCTTGTCCAGCGCCTGCCTGCCGTCCCGGGCAGCGATGATCTCGTATCCTTCCCGGTCCAGCACGAGGCCGACCAGCCTCAACGTCTGGATGTCGTCATCTACAACGAGGATCTTCGGCATGGGCAGCCATCCTTACGTACCCGCACTCCAGGAGTCAGTCACCCTGAACGGAGAGGGTGCTCGGACTGCTTCGCGGGCCGTGCCCCAGCTGCCGTTGAGAGCGAGGCTGAATCTCACGTTCCCCGGTACGACTTTATCATACATGATGCCTGTTGGCAAGAGGGTTCGGCTGGAGGCGCGGAAGTACGGTCCTGGTCGGCTACGGAAGGGATGAGGCGCGAAGGGACCGCAAGGCCGCAACGGCCAAGGCAAGCCAGGTGATGGCGCTCAATGCCAGGCCGACGTACCAGATGCGGGGGGCAAAGACCATGCTCACGGTGTGGTCCCCGGCGGGGACGCCCACGGCGCGGAACGTGTAGTTGGCACGGAGCACGGGCGTGGGCCGGCCGTCCACGCTGGCCCGCCAGCCGGGATAGAAGACGTCGCTCAGCACCAGCCATCCGCTCTCGGAGCATCTCACGGTCAGCTCGACGCGGTTGAGCCCATAGCGAACGAAGGAGATGCGGGAGGGCTCGGTGAGTTCGTTCGTGGGTTGCGCCGGGCGCGTCCCCTCTCGCTCGAGCACCACGACTCGGCTGGGGTCGAATGTGGGGGCGTGGATAGCCTGCCAGGCCTCCTCGTGGTCGGACACCACGCGCTGGCGGGTGACAAAGAGCGCACGGGGAAGAGCCGACTTGTTGAGGTAGACGTCGATCTCCGAGCCTGAATAGACCGGCACCAGAGGCTCGTCGCCCGGCGACTTTCCCTTGTCCGCCAGCACGTACTTGACTCCGAGAAGGTTGAAGAGGGGTGAGCCTCGCTCCCCCATGGCCCACCGGTACGCCTGATACGGTGCTAGGCCCAGCGGATTGAAGACGCCCCCGATGTCGTAGAGCCCATGGACGAGGGCGGCGTCTGGCTGCCAGGCCGGGGCGTTGTCCTCGATGCGGAAGAGGGCGGGATCCTGCTTCAGGAACGCGACGACGTCAGGATGGTGGAAACCCAAGGTGGGATCGTTCGTCTCGATCTCCACGGCGGAGCCCAGCGCGATGAGGTCGACGGCCACGAGGAGGGGGAGGAGCCACACCGCCCGAGACCGCCAGCGC
>JASFVD010000263.1:0-4350 GCA_050050015.1 Anaerolineae bacterium
CGGTGTCGAAGCGCACAAAGGCTATCCGATTCTGCACACCCAGGCCCACGTAGTCGGCAGCCGTACCGTGCCCGGCGTCTACCATGCAAGCGTAGAGCCCTTCGGGCGACGTCCCAGGAGTCGGCGGGAAGGAGGAGGCCGGTACGGGAGCCCACCCATCAAGGCCCACGCTCGCACCGGCGAAGTCCCAGGCGTACACCGGGAACGGTTCCTTCCGCACGTCCTTGAGGCCCAGCGAGCACATCTCCTTTAGGATCAGATCCCCGGCTCGATGCCCAGCCCGAGAGCCACTGGGCCGGAAGCCCAGCTCGTAGGTGCCAACCTGGCTGAGCCGATCCGCAAGAGCAAAGAAGTAGTCGGGGTCGAAACTATCCCAGAAGGCTGCCTCGGCAGGCATGGCTTTCGACCACGAATTGGGACAAGCCATAGCTATCTCTCTCAATCCGTGAAAGCTACGCAACCATCAGGCCAAGAAAGATCTGCCGACCTACCGGTCCCCGAACTCAGACTCGGCAGTCCCCAGGACACCTTTCAACGCCTGGCTCTGCGCCTCCTCCAGCGGCTGTGGCCGATGGTTCTCCAGGATCCACTCCGTCTTCTCCCGCGCCACCTCGACGGGGTCTCGGTAGCCCCCCTCCCCGTCGGGCTGGTTCACCAGCTCAGAGAGTTTCCACTTGCGGATCTCCGTTCGCGTGTGCCGCTGGGCCAGGTAATGCCCCCGCGGACCTACGGCCTTGATGACGTCAAGCGCGAAGTCCTCCTCGTCGACCTCTAGACTACGCGCGTACAGGTGTGCTGCCTCGAAACTCTCCGTGTCCAATACCAGCGCCTCGGGGTACAGAAGCGTGCACGTCTCTCGGAGCCCAAGGCCACTGGCCGTGTCGGCGCCACAGAGGGCGCACAGCAGTATGCTTGCCGCCATCCCCACGCCCGACTCCCACCCCAACGTCGGAGCCTCGGTCCCAATGCCTGCCAGGGTCGGCACGCCCCACATGTGCGCCAGTTCCACCCCCAACGGGTAGAAGAGGCCAGCCTCCCCGCCACCACCAAGGAAATCGCCTGTACGGGGGTGCATGATACCAGGCATCATCGAGTGGTAGACAGGGGCACCTGGATGGGCCATTTGCATCAGGACCATGGCAGACACCATCTCCGCATCGGCGACGGCCATCGTCCCAGCGGTCGTGGCAGGCGCCGTCGAGCCCGCCGTGGCCATCGACATGAAACCGACCGGCAGGCCGGCCTCCGCAAAGACCAGGGCCGATTCGATCCCGCCCTTGTCCTGGGCCAGCGGCGCAATGGTACAGATCAAGGACGATAGGGGCGGCCGTCGTCGCATCGTCTCCTCGTCACCCGCGATGATCCGCGCCATCTCAACCCCGTAGCGCGCCGCTGTCTCGCCCATCAACGTCTCCGTCTGCACGTGCTTGACGGTGTTGGCGAAGGATGCCTCAATCTCGTGCAGCGGTGCCGTGGCCGGATAGTCCTGAGCGCTAACCATGGGCCAGTAGAAGGCCATCGAGGGCAGATAGTCTGTCACCCTAGCCATCTTGGCCACATCATCCTTCACCGATGTTCGGCGCTCTCGGGTTACGAAGTCAATCGTCTCCGTGCCGCAGCCATCCGTGGCACAGTAGGTGGATGTCCCGTCGAGCTTCAGGTCGAAGTCCGGATTGCGCGCGCCCATCGTGTAGAAACGCGGCGCGTGGGACATCGCCTCCGTCACGACGTCCGGAGGAATCTTGACGATCTCGTCATCGAAATCGACGTCAGCCCCGTGCTCAGCGTAGATGGTAAGCGCCCGCTCGGAGGGGCAGTGGATGCCAACCTCGTCGAGTATGGTCAGCGTGCCGGACTTGAATTGCTCCAGTTGCTCATCGCTGAGCATCTTGACGCGATAGCTGGGTGTGATCTTACGCAATTCAGGTGTCTCGTTGAACACAATCGTATCTCCCTATGCAGTCATGCGACGGTCACTTGGCAGCGGCCGCGCTACCGGCTCACCTCACCCTCGGCAGAGCGAAGAATGCGGGTTAGCTCAGCCTGCTGTGCCTGGCCCAATGGCCGGGGTTGATGGTTCTCCAATATCCAAGTCGTTTTCTCTCGCGCCACCTCGATCGGGTCCCGGTAACCCCCCGCCCCGTCCGGTTCGGTCGTCAGTTCGGAGAGATCCCAGCGATGGACGTGCCTCCGCGTGTGATCCTGGCCCAAGAAATGGCCCCGCGGTCCAACGTCGCCGACCACCTCCAGGGCCAATGCATCCTCGCTCGTGTCCACGCCAGCGACATCCCGACGCACACTGTGGTAGACGTCGGCGTCCAACAACAGCGCCTCGGGATACAGGACGGTGCTTCCCTGCAACAGCCCCATTCCATTACCCATCTCCGCCCCGCACAGCGCACACAGGAGGAGACCGCCTCCCTCCATCCTGCTCATGTGCCAGCCTGGCTGCGCTGCATCGCCGCCAAACGTCCCTGCCAGGGCAGGCACGCCCCACATGTGTGCCAGCTCCACCCCCACCGCGTACACGTGCGATTCCGGGCACAGATAGCCCCCCGTCCTGGGATGCGTGATACCCGGCATGAGCGAGTGGAACGTGGGTGCCCCGGGGAAAGCCATCTGCACCAGCACCATCGCCGCCACCATCTCGGCATCTGCCTGCGCAATGAGGCCGGCACTGGTAGCCGGGGCCGTGGAAGCGCTGTTTGCCATCGACATGAAGCCCACCGGGAGACCTGCTTCGGCAAAGGCCAGCGCTGACTCCATCCCGCCCCGGTCGAGCCCCAGCGGTGCGATGGTACAGACCAGCAGCGAAAGCGGCGGTCGCTCCCGCATGGCATGCCCATCCCCAGCGATCACTCTGGCCATCTCTACGGCGAAGTGGGCCGTCGCCTCATCCATGACCGTCTCGGTCTGCACGTGCTTCACCGTGTTTCGGAAAGCTGCATCAAGTTCATGGAGAGGCGCCGTGACGCCGCAGTCCTGGGCGCTGACCATCGGCCAGTAGAACCCTACGGCAGAAACGTAATCCGCAATGCGGGCGGATCGGGCAACGTCATCCTTGATCGAGTGGCGGCGCTCTCGTGTCTCGAAGTCCACGGTCTCCACTCCTGTCCCGTCGGTTCCACACGCCAAGGTGTTGCCGTCCAGAGACAGATCGAAGCGTTCGTCTCGGCCGCCCAGCGTGTACGTGCGCGGGGCGTGTGACATAGCCTCGACCACCACCTCGGGGGGTAGTCTCACGATCTCGTCATCCAGGTCGACCTCAGCCCCGTGCTCAGCATAGATCCGAAGCGCTATCTGCGACGGGCAGTGCACGCCCACCTCGTCCAGAATCGTCAGCGTGGCCGACTTGAACTGCTCCAGTTGCTCATCGCTCAGGATGCGCACCTGGCAGCTGGGTCGGATAGGTTGCAGTCCGGGCGTCTCGCTAGTCGTCACTGCGCCTCCTCGCTCCACCGGTCTCGGTGACCTCAACGCTCCGCTCACAGTCGGCCGCCTGCCCTACTCGGTCAGATGTCGGGAGTGAGGTCCCACCTGTCGGTGCCGCCGACAGTATCCCTACGAACGCGTCCCGTCTCCCGCCTCGAGCCCTTCGAAGGGATCGCGCTTCCACAGAGGCGACGTAGCGAAGCGAAAAACCATCTTCCACCAGGGCAGCCACGAGATGGTGGCGCCGTTCTTCCGGTTCGCCAGCACCCGTCGAGCCAGATAGGGAGTCACCGTCTCCACCCGATCGGCGATGATGCTGAAGATGGGCCTGACCCTCTCCAGTTCCTCAGGCTGATCCTCGTACTGCTTCATCACCAGGTCGGTGAGCACCATCCCGGGCCTCAGTGCCCCCACGAGGACGCCCGTGCCCTCCGCCTCTCGGGCCAGGGATTCGTTGAGATACCTCAATGCGGCCTTCGTCGTGCCATATACGGCAAGCCCCTCCACGTGGCGGCCGGAACTCCCCAACCCCTCCAGGCTGTACATGGCGCCAGCCCCCTGATCGAGCATGCCCTGCAGAGCAACCTTCGCCCCGTACATGGCTCCAACCAGGTTGGTGTCCACAACGGCCCTGATCCGCTCTGCGGCGTGCTCGCAGAAGTCCGCCTGGGGGTGACTGATGCCAGCGTTGTTGATCCAGATGTCGACGCGGCCGTAGTGATCCTTGGCCGAGTCCCAAAGCTCCTCCACCTGCTCGAAAATCGTCACGTCGCACGAGAAGCCCAACACTCGCTCCGACCCGTGCTCGGCGGACAGTCCGGCGACGGCCTCGCTCACGTGCTCTGCGGTGCGGCTGCTGATGACGACTGCGCACCCCCGATCGAGAAACGACTCGGCCAGCCCGTAGCCGATGCCGCG
>JASFVD010000264.1:0-4340 GCA_050050015.1 Anaerolineae bacterium
GGGCCAGTTGTGGACGTTGACCAGGTCAACCTCCGCCTGCTCCACTGCCAGCGCTTGAGACCCACCCCCGGGCAGGCGGAAGTGGGCGACCGTGTTCCGCCACGAGACGTTGTTGTCCCAGCGAGGGCGATGGGGCGAGCAGGGCGCGTTGCCGTCAGCCGGATCCCCATCGGCCTCGATGACGGTGTGCAGCCCGTGGCGGCCCGCTTCCTGGGGCGTCCACGACACGCTGACGACGCGCACCTCGCCGGTCGCAAGATCCTGAAAGGTGATGGTGCCCACGTTGTTCGAGCCGACCTTGCACGGCCAGCCCATCCGGGATCGGCTCCAGAAGACGCCTACCTCGCCGGAGGCGGCTTTTTGGCCGCGGTTGCGCAGTCGCACGTAGACCGTGTTCTCCTGCAGGGCGATCGGGTTCTGATGCACCAGCCCCCCATCGGGCTCGTGGCGGACCCAGATGTCCGGCGACACCCACCACGGATGCCCGCTTGGCACGTCCCCGTCGTCCTCGGCGTTGTCCTTCATCCAGACGTCGGGTCCCCCGTCCAGGCTCGCCGTGATCGCCTCAGTGTGAACGTCGTTGGCCGGATCAGCATCGTTGGGCAGTATGCTCCGGCAGGTAAGCGTGTACGCGCCGGGCGCAAGAGGCGTCCACGCAGGGAAGCCCACCAAGCTCCAGACTGCAGGTGCGATCTCCCCGCTGGCCCGCGTCTCGCTGTACACGCGGGTCGCGCCGGCGTCCTCGATGATGCACTGCACCGGCACCGCCGACTCTGTCTCGGTACCTGCGTTGAGAAGCTCCGCGGTCACGCTGGCGGCCTGGCCCACCGGCAGCTCGCCTCCCGGTGAGGCGCCCACGACGGCGACGTCGTGCCGAGCGAGACGCTGCAGTGTTACTGACCGGGAGGGATCGGAGACGTCCAGACCATCCAGGGTCTCTTCGAGCACAATCTCAGTCCAGGGACCAGGATCCACGTTTAACCGCTTGGTCAGCGTCATGGTGCCAGGATGGCCCAATGCTACGCTCCAGGTCAGAGAGCCGCGCCCTTGCGTCACCACGCCCGTGTCGGATGGCTCCACGGAGACGTCGGTCAGCGAGAGTTGCTCGGCCGTCCAGGTGTCGATCAGAGTGAACGGCGCATCGGCCTCGGCCCGTATGACGTCCACGGTCTCGACGGTGGTGGAGATCTCCACGGTGTCCGTGAAGCCCAGCTCCCAGGGCTGGCCGTCGATCCATTTGTCCCATGCCTGCAGCGACGACGTGCACTCATCCGCCCCCAGGTCGGGGCTCGTGCCTGGCGGCTGGGGACGCGCCTCGCCATCGATGTCGTCCAGCACACCGGTGACACCTCCCCGCTCCAGGGCAGCGGATCCGCTGGTCAGGTGGTAGCCGTCGGCATCGAAGCCCGCCGACCCTTCAACACGGTTGGTCTCGGCCACCACGCCGACGACGTCCTGCCCGTTGGCGTCCCACAGGGTGTGCGCCATGGTCACCGAGCCGCCGCCGACGACGCGCACGCCAACGCCGTTGCCGGCGACGATGGTGTTGGTGAAGACGGCCGCCCCACCATCCACGATATGGACGCCGTCGCCGTTGCGCGCAATGGTTGCGTGCCGCATGGTCGGTGCGTTGCCTGATTCCACGCGCAGTCCGTCGACGCCATTGTCCACAAGGACCATGTTGTCCAGAACCGGACTCCCCGCTCCATCGAACAGGCGCACGCCCGAAGCCGCATTGTCGTGGACAATGCAGTGGCTCAGGGCCACGTCGGGCGTGTAGATTGCGAGGGCATCGTAGCCGGACGTTCCCGCGCGGCTGACATCGCAGTGGGCCAAGCTGCTCGTCGAGCCCGGCAGGAAGTGCACCTTGAGCCACAAGGTGCCCGGCTCGACCGAGGTCAGGACCACGGGCTGCGGCGGCGTCCCTTCCGCCGTCAGCGCTCCCCCCGACTCGACGTAGATCGCTTTTCCCGCCGACATGCGCAGCTCGGTCCCCGGGGCCAGGGTCAAGTGCGCGCCGTCCCAGACGTTGATCTGGTTCAGGGCGATGAATGGGCTGCCCTTGAGCCGCGTCCCGTCCAGGGTGACGGCGCGGTACAAGCCACCGTTGTCGATGACCACTGCGTCGGTGCCGTTGCCGCTGAAGGTCACGTTCGTATAGACAGGCGTCATGTCTATGTGCGTCTGCTGTACCGCGCGACCACTGTTGTCCCGGATCGTCGTGTTGGCGAGCGTCGGGCTCAGCCCAGCGCCCTGGAGGAACACGGCGGCGCCGCTGCCTGCCACGTTGTCGTGGATCAGGCAGTTGTCCAGGTCGACGTCGGATGATTCTATGTGCAGCGCGGGGGAGCTAGAGGCACCAGCATAGCTGAGATGGAAATGGGTGAGGCTCCCCGTCGAGCCGGGCAGAAAGTCGAGCTTGACAAAGGGGGCCGCTGTATCACGGGCGGTCAGCACGGCTGGGTTTGACACTGTGCCAGCGGCCGTCAGGATGCCGCCCGACTGGACCCACAGCCCTCGGCCGCCCTCCATCTGGAGCTCGGTGCCGGGGTTGAGGGTCAGATGCCCGCCGTTGTTCACATTGATGGTCTGGAGAGAGATGAAGGGCCTGCCGTCGATCTGCTGGTCATCGAGCACAAGGGATCGGTTGAGGTAGCCCGTATCCCACGCCACCGCATCGGTGCCGTTGCCGCTGATAGTCAGATTCTGGTACTCGGGCGTCATGTCGATGGTCGACTGGTAGATGGCGTAGCCGGTGTTGTTCTGGATTGCCGTGTCCTTGAAGGAAGGGCTCAAGCCGGCGCCGGTGAGCCTGATCGCGTGCCCACTGGCGACGCCGTTATCGTGCACGGTGCAGTGGTCGAGGGCAACGTCTGAGGACTGGATGTCCAACGTGGCGTAGGCAGAGGCACCGGCGTGATGGATGTCGCAGTAGGTAAGAGCACCCGCCGATCCGGGGAGGAACGTGATCGCGAGAAAAGGGCTGCCGACATCCCGCGGGGCCACGGTTACAGGAGCGCCCTCGGTTCCCTCTGCCGCTAGCGTCCCACCGGCCTCCACCCAGAGACCCCTGCTTGCCGACATCAGCAGCTCCGTGCCGGCAGTCAGCGTCAGGCGCCCGCTGCTACTGAGAGTGATGTCGTCCAGGGCGATGAAGGGGCGCCCGTTCAGCTGAGGCCCTTCGAGGCTCACGGCGCGGTTCAACGTGCCGCTGGTCCACACCACGGCGTCCGTGCCATTCCCAGTCAAGGTCAGGTTGGCGTATGAAGGCGTCATGTCGATCGTGGACTGGTAGATGGCGTAGCCGGTGTTGTTCTCGACGATCGTGTTCGTGAGAGACGGGCTCAGCCCTGTCCCCGCCAGACCGACGGCATAGCCGCTTCCCACGCCGCTATCGCGGATCGTACAGTGGTCGACCGTGACGTCCGATGACTGGATGTCTAGCGGTGGCCACGCGGAGTGGCCGGCCAGGCTGAGATCGCAGTACGCCAGGCTGGCGTGGGAACCGCTCCACAGGCGCAGACCGATAAAATTGGCGGAGATGGACGTAATCGTGATCGGATCCGCGGCCGTTCCCAGGGCGGTCAGCGTACCGCCATTCTGGACGTCAAAGACCTCTCCCGATCCGATCTGGACCTCGACTCCCGGCTCAAGGTGCAGGTGCCCGGTCGAGGCGACGCTCAGGCTTCCGTGTACAACGTAGGGACTTCCACCTACGCTCCACGTCTCCTCCGTCGTCACCACGTAGTTGCCCGGGAAAATCGTGTCGGCGTGAGCAGGAGCTGACACACGAGCTCGCGCCACGCAGAGGATGAGGAGAAGAAGGCCGAAGAACGCCGTCCTGCCTGCAGGCCAACGCGGGCTCCTTTTGAGTGCTCGGCTCGCCATACGTCACCTCCTCCATCGCTGCCTTTTCGCCAAGTGAGTACCTGGATCGGGTGGTGTAAGGTCTTCCTCGGGCAGCCTGCGCTGGCCGATACAGGAGGTGCTACAGCTATTTCTGAGGGGACGGAGACGGGGGTCGGCATCCCGGCGGGTCGGTCCGTCGCGAACGGCCTCCGTGAGCCGCGAGGGCTGCGAGGCGACCGATGGCGGCGGTCCGTAGATGACCTGGTTGCCACGGGATCTCGGGGCGCCTTCCAACACCCATTATAGCCGCAATCAACTGGCGGTCAAACTCCAGTGTGCGGTGTCCGGGACATGCGGTACGGTGCTGAGCCAGGACATTGTATCCACTCCAAGGGCCAAGGGCAACTGAGACATCATTGAGGAGGAAGGGCTGCTGATAGCGGATGTGATGATGGAGATGGGGCAGCTGCTGTTTGAGGAAGGCGTAGGGA
>JASFVD010000265.1:0-4334 GCA_050050015.1 Anaerolineae bacterium
CTGGGCGGCAGCACGGGCCAAGGCCGGAGCGGCGGATCAATCAGAGGCCGTCCTAACTTCGCACAGGGCGGATTGCACACCGCCCTGCGGCAGGATCAACCGGCCAGCGTCGCGCCCACGGACTCAAGAAACCGGCCTCGCCGGATCCGGTTCGAGGAGGGGATCTCAGCCCGCTTGCCTCAGATACTGCCGACGGCCTCCACGGTGGAGTCGTACACGTTGAACAGGGTGTAGAAGCCTGCCAGTTCCAGCGTCCTCTTGATCTCCTCGGACACGTTTGCCAGAGCCAGGTCTCCTCGATTGTTGCGGCGGCAGACCCTCTTGGTGTCGACGAGCACTCGCAGGCCGACGCTGGAGATGAAGTCCACGTCGCCCATGTCGAAGACGATCCGGTATCGACTCTCGTCGGTCAGTGCCTCGAAGGCCTCCTCAAGCTGCGGAGCGGTCGCCGAGTCGACTCGCCCACTCGCGGTGACAACGCTCGTGCGCTTGAAGTTCCTCGTTGAGATGTCCAGCATGATTCCTCCCCCTTGTCTCGATAGACGGCAGCGAGCGGCGCCCCGAAGCCTCGGGCACTCCAACTCGCGCACCAGAAGACGAATCTGGACCGCTACCCTTCGGCGCAGGGGGTACCGGTGAGCACCCGCCTGGCCCGCACGCTGGGCGTCCCTGTCCGGAACCGCCTCCAGCGGCACCCTACTACATCTCAGTATACACGCTGCCTCCCCACGTGTCAATCTCTCGGAGGCGGCCGACCTGGAGCACCAGTCGAGCCATGCCCACGCGGCGGTCGTGGCCGGACGGACCTTCACTGCTGCCCCCTTCAAGCTCCGTCCGTCTCCTCAGACGCCCGACCGATAGTTGACGAATTTACTCAACCAGGGTACTCTTCATCGTCCAGGCGATGACGCCCCTCGCGAACCTGCAAGAGTGCGCCCATCAGGCGCGCCGAGGCGCCGCCAGGCCCGTCATCGCTGGAAGAGTCGATTGTGGAGAGATCGGATCCCTCGACCAGGATCGGTACGAAGCACGTAGCGACGTTCGCCCGCTGATTCGATCTCTCCTGGGGCCCGCGTCGGGCTGACGCGCACCGACGCGCGGCCCCTTTTTCCTTTCCCGGGATAGCAATTACGCACAATCCCCTGGCCCTTTCTCTCGCCAGCCAGTGGTCACACGAGCGCAGCGTACGAGGAGATCGATGATAGGGAGACTGGCAAGTTGCTCAGCGGTGCTGCTGGTCGTCGCCATGGTGGCGACGTCCTGTGCCCTGCTGCCCGAAGTCTCGACCGAGGAACTGCGAGCGGTCGTCGAGCGCGATGGGATCCCGTTCGACGCTGATGCGATTCCACCGGGGGTCCTCGACCGGCTCGCGTCGCACCGAGTCGTGCTCGTCGGCGAGACACATTTCCTCAAGGAGCACCGCGAGCTGATGGCAGAGCTGATCCGCGAGCTCCACGCCAGAGGGTTCCGTCAATTCCTGTACGAGTGGACCCAGGCCGCCGACTGGCTGCTGGCCGACTTCGTGGAGGACGGCGGTCTGGAACCCCAGTGGATACCCTGACTCGACATCGGGGGGTCGATGATCATAGCCATCCGTGATCTCAACCGCACGCTGCCGGAAAGCGAGTGCATCCTCCCCGGAGAACGGGCTCTTGCGGGTGATGCACGAGACCTGGCCGGATCGTATCGTCTTCCTACCGGCGGATGACCCTGTGTTCAGCTGGCGGCGGGTCCGGATCACATCAGAGGAAGTCATCTACAAGAGCGCGCTGAAGCGTCACTATGATGCATTCATCCGCCTGCCGATTGCCCATCGGGAGCGCTTCGACTCGTGAGACTCGGACCGCGCCCCAGCACACGGACGACCGCGCGTGAGGCTGAGCCAGTGACGACCTTTGCGCGGGGCAGCGCCCCCTATGTCAAGAGAGAAACGATCGTGCCACATAGTCGTGACGTATCGCTCTCGCCTGGTCGCACCAAGCAGGCTGCTGCTCACAGGAGGATTTCGAGAGTTAGGTGAGGACCACGAAGCGTCTGAAGAAGATGGGTATCTATGCCACGTTGGCGATAGCCAGCGTTCTGGCGGTTGTCGCCTTCATCCTGGGGTTTCACCGTGGACCGCGCTACATCCAGTACTTCGAGGCAGAGGAGTATGCGGTTCAGGAGCCGTTCATAACGCCAGCATCCGTCTCAGACGGTGTCGCCGTCTACGCCGTGGGCAGCGGCGAGCCCGTCCTGCTCTTCCCGTACCCCCACGGTCACACGACGGAGCCCATGGCGCAGGGCCCCTTGGCCGACAGTCTCGTCGGCATGGGGCGGACCGTCGTCACCTTCGACGTCCCGGGTGCATACGCGTCCACGCGGGAGCCTGTCGGCGACATGGATGAGATGATCCGCAGTGCCGACGAGACGTTGGACCGCCTGGGGATCGAGGGGCCGGTGGACGTGGTGGGGCACAGCGTGGGAGGGCTCGCCGCCCTAGCGTATGCCATCGAGCGCCCCGAGCGCACCGGTCGGCTCGTGCTCGTTACCAGCCTCTCCGCCTTCCCGGCTGCTGCTCGGTGGGGGTTCCCTGGGAGCGCCTTCCGCGTGCTCGATCTCGACTACTGGCGCCTCATCGTGTGGGGCATTCGGCTCAATGCGGGAAGAGGAGACTTCGCACTGCATAAGCGCCTGCAGAATCTCATGGAGGGTGCTTCGTACCACGACAAGACCTTCTTCACGCCGGTCGAGATTGACCCAGACGATTACGAGAAGGGTGTCCCCATCCGCACAATCTGGTCGCAGAACATGTACACGCGTCTCTCCTACGCGGACCGATTAGGGGCCGTCCGAGCCCCGACCCTGATCCTCGCCGGAAGGCACGACCCGGAGGCACCTCTTCCGTGCTCCAAGGAGTTGGTGGAGAGGATACCCGAGTCGAAGCTCGTCATATTCGAGCGGAGCGGCCATTTCCCTTACACAGAGGAAGCCTCGCTCTTCGACCAGACGGTCGGAGCCTTTCTCAATGCGACTCACAGCGACTACGGTGCAGCCGAGCCGTAGAGCAGCCCGCCCGACCTGTCCGGCTCCGCACGTGCTTGATGGGGGATCCACGCAGTGGCAGCAATGCGGAGCGACGCAGCCTTAGTCAAAATACGGAAGCCATCTGGCATCTATCTTGGTCGAGTCGTCCCGCACGACGCCCTTCAACCAGGCGCGCCACATCGTGGCCCTGCTCAGGTCGGCCCCGCGCAGATCGACGTTGCCCAGACTGGCATCGCTCAGCTCCGACCTGCTCAGGTCAGCGCCGCGCAGGTCCGCCCCGGTCAAATCCGCGCCGTTCAGGTCGGCCCTGCTCAGGTTGGCCCCGGAGAGATTCGCCCGGCTCAGCTTCACGCTCCTCAGAGATTTTCCGCTCAGATTGGCCTCGCTCAGGTTCGCTCCGCTCAACTTGACGGCCGCCAGGTTAGCATGACTCAGGTCGGCCATCCTCAGATCAGCCCCTTGGAGGTCTGCACCCGCCAGATCCGCGCCGTCCAGGTCCGCTCCGCGCATGTCAGCGCCACTCAGATCAGCGTTGCGTAGGCTCGCCTCGCTCAGGTCGGCGTCGTTCAGGTTGCGTTCCGATTCTCCCTGATTCACGATCTCCCAGACCAGACGCCACTTGGAATCGATCTCGGTCGACTCATCGACGACAGCACGATGCAACTGTGCACGGCTCAAGTTGGCGCCGCGAAGGTCGGTCCCCCGGAGGTCGGCCTCGCGCAAGTCAGCTCCGCGCAGGCTCGCCCCGCGCAGGTCAGCGCCGCTGAGATCATCGCCCCGCGCTCCCTGACTGACGATCTCGCGCACGAGGCGCCACTTCTCGCCAACCTCTGTCGACTCATCCATCAGGGCATCTTTGAGCTGTGCTCCCCGCAGGTCGGCGTCGCGAAGGTCAGCTCCTCGCAGATCGGCCTTGAACAAGTCGGCCGTCCGTAGATCGGCCTCGCTCAGGTCCGCCCCGCCGAGGTCAGCCCACAGCAGACCCGCGCCTCGGAGGTCTGCTCTCCGGAGGTCGGTCTCGCGGAGCTTGGCCCGCTCAAGATTGACGCCCGTTCGTTGGATGCCTCTGGAGCCATCCGACAGCCACGGCGGCTTCGCCTTCGGGTCTGCCGCGCGGGCGCCCTCCAGCTCCGCCTGGATGGTCTCGTGGCCTAGATCGATCTCCGACAGATCTCTTGTCGATAGATCGAGGTCCTTGGCCCCGCCGTGGTCTGCGATCAGCTCCAGGAGCTGGCGTGTGGTGAACTCGCTCATGGCTCAGTGCTCCTTCAGGTCCCTTGGCTCGCTGTCCGGCGCCTCGACGATGC
>JASFVD010000266.1:0-4327 GCA_050050015.1 Anaerolineae bacterium
GAAGTCGTAATCGGAGAGCGGATAGACGAGACGGACTTGGCGCCGGAAGTTGTCGATGCTGTGGTCGGATCGACGCCTGCAAAGCGTGCTCCGCAGGAGCTGTATCTGCCGAGTGGGTCGGTGCTGTATGCTGATGTGTCGGTCATCGAGACAAAGCAGGGTGAGGAGCTGGGCCGAGTCGCTGTCATGCGCGATGTCACGCGATTCAAAGAGCTCGATGAGATGAAGTCCGAGTTCCTAGCTACGGTTTCCCACGACCTTCGCGCCCCTCTCACCTTTATGCGCGGATACGCAGATCGCCTCGACGCCGTGGGGGAGCTGAATGAGAAGCAGAAGGTCTACGTTGAGAACATCCTGCGGGGCGTGCAGAGAATCGATGACTTGGTGCTTGATCTGCTCGACCTGAGCCGCATTGAGGCCGGCCTGGGCGTGGAGAAGGAACCTTGCCATCTGGGGCTGATCCTGGCGGAAGCTGTAAGTAGTCTGCGCGGGCGGGCTTCGGAGAAGGGCATCTCACTGGATGTTGAGCCGCCTCTAGGTTCCTCCAGTAGCGCGGAGGATGCCTTGGTTGCTGGTGACAGGGCGTTACTTCGCCAGTTGGTCGTCAACTTGCTGGACAATGCCATCAAGTACACCCCCGAAGGAGGTGACGTGGCAACGGGCCTGGCGATCGATGCGCGCAACGGCTCCAGTCAGGCTACGATCCGCGTGGCTGATACCGGTGTCGGCATCGCGCCCGACGAGCAAGTCCGTCTTTTCGAGAAGTTCTACCGGACAAAACGGAGCGACAAATCGGGAATCTCGGGAACCGGCCTCGGATTGGCCATTGTCAAGTCGATCGTGGAGCGCCACGACGGCAAGGTATGGGTAGAAAGTAAGCCGAATGAGGGCAGCACGTTCTATGTCAGCCTCCCGCTGGCCGGTGAAGGAGCATCCAGCCAGAAAGTATTGGCATAGCGTGCGTGCAACCGGGCAGACGGGTTTCGTTGTGCGTGGACATCTTATTCGATGAAAGGATGGGAATGATGAATACTATCACGACTCTTCAAGCTGTCATGGCGGCGTCCGTTTTCTTGCTGGGTCTCAGCTCATGCATTTCTGGCCTGTGGATGATTCTATCGAGACAGTATCGAAAGCTGCTCAAGAGCATATCCGCTCAGTCGGCCAAGGTCAGCAGCAAGGCAGTCACCGATGCAGGTCTAGCCCCTTTGATCCAGGCCATGTCCGGGCTTGTGGAGGCGATTGACAAGCTGGTTCGTACCTCTATCGGTGTTGGGGTATTCCTCTGTCTGGCTGGGGTGGTGCTGTGTCTTGCGTCCTTCTGGATGCTTTCGTTCTTGTAGGAGGGTCTGATGATTGACATTGAGGCGCAGGGGAATCGAGTCGGACACCACTACGAGCTCGCAGTGACTCACTGCGAGTCCGGGTCCGGAAACGCGGCTGTGGAGGAATTCCGGAGTGCCCTTCGGGAGGCGGATCGTCTCTATGCAAGAATAGCGTGCGAGCTGGGCCAGGTGTTGCAGAGAGAGGAGAACCACAGAGAGGCGCTCAATACGCTCGAGCATGGACTGTCTCGGGTTCCGGATCACGCGTCCTGCTTGTTCGAGGCCGGTGCCGCCCTGAACCGGCTCGGTCGCTTCGAGGAAGCGCTCGAGAAACTGGGGAGTGCCCTCGATCAGGGGCGGGAAGAGGCGACAACGTACCAAGAGATTGGGCGCGCTTATCGCGAGCGTGGTTGGTACAGCGAGGCCTTGCATGCTCTAGAGCAAGGTCTCGACCTGGATGGGCAACGAGCCTCCATTCATCGAGACACAGCTGTCGTCTTGAGTAAGCTTGGGCGAAAAGACGAGGCCATTGACCACTTGCTAGAGGCCCTATCCCTGCTGCCGGATGAGGGGGTGGCTTCGATGGCCGATGCCTTGCCCGCAGCTGCTAAGCTCGCCCAGAAGCGTCTGACGGCAAAGAGAGTCGCCCCGACGGAGGCGGCCTGGCGGTATGAGCTGGGAGAGCTGTACGAGGACGCGGATCGTTTCGACGAGGCCGCTGAGTCCTATGCGGACGCTGTGTTGGTAGAGCCGTCACATCCACTCTATAACCATCGCCTTGGGACAGCCCGGCGGCATCTGGGAGATCTCGACGAGGGCGTGCGCTATCTGCGTCGGGCCGCAGAGCTCGCCCCAAACGAGGCGCAGTGGCACGCTGATCTCGCTGAGGCTCTCAGCGCCCGTGGGGAATGGAAAGAAGCGCTGAGCGAGTATCGCCATGCGATCGAAATCGATCCGGAAGAAGCTGTCTATCACTATGGTGCGGGCCGCGCTCTCCAACAGCTGGACAAGCACGACGAGGCCATAGGCGAACTCAAGAGGGCCAGCGAACTGGAGCCCAGCCACGCGCCCACTCACCATCAGCTGGGCTTGACGCACGAGTCCCAAGGACGGTGGGAAGAGGCTCTGGAGGAGTATCGGCTGGCGTGTGCTCTGGCGCCAGAGCAGTCCTCCTACTATAAGGACCTCGGTGTGGCCTACGGCCGCGTGTCCCAGCAGGATCAGGCAATCCAGACGCTCCAGAAGGCTGCCTACCTCGCGGAGGCTGCTACGCCGAAGTCACTTCGCGTCCAGGATGTCTACGGTCAGCAGGGCCAGGTCTATGAGGAGCTCGAGGCGTACGATGAGGCACTCGATGCCTATAGGCGAGCTACGGAGCTGGAGCCGGAGATGGGAGGCACGTACTGGATGCGCGCGGGCATCGTATGCCAACGTCTGGGACGCGATGAGGAGGCATCAGAGCTTCTCAGGGGCGCCTGCGATCGCCTGCCGCGTAATCCGACCGCCCACTACCATCTGGGGCTAAGCTATGATCGCCTGGGAAGGCCGGAGGAGGCTCTTGGGGCTTATCGGAAGGCTGCAAGCTTGGCCCCTCAAGATCCTGCCTACAGGCTCGTGCTGGGACGCGTTGCACACCAACTTGGTCGACTCAATGAAGCTCAGAACGAAACCTGGCGGGCGCTGCAGTTGAACCATGACGATCCCAAGATAAGGGCACAATTGGGAGCCATAGCTGAGGACCGGGGAGACCACGACGAGGCACTGAATCAATACCGACGGGCCGCAGAACTTGCGCCTGAGGATGTGCGCCACGCCAAGAAGCTCGCTGAACTCTACCGCCAGAGAGGACGAGACGATGATGCCAAGCAGGCTCTCACGGAGGGTCTCCGGGTTGCGCCTAAGGCGGCGGAGCTCCACGCTGAGCTCGGCAGACTGCACGAAAATCAAGGCGATTATGAGAGGGCTCTGGAGTGCTACGAGAAGGCCATCGAGCTGAAGCCAAGCGAGGCGAGCTATCATCGCAACAGGGCATCAAGTCTGAGGAAACTAGGACATATCGACGAAGCAGCAAGAGGGTTCCGAAAGGCGATCCAGCTGGACGACCAATCCGCGGAGGCCTACCATCAACTGGGAACGGTTCTTGCCAGCCAGGATCGAAAAGAGGAGGCGCTTAGGGCTTTCCAGACGGCCCTGGAGCTCTCACCGGAGAGCCCTGGGACCTACTTCGACTACGGAAGGTACTGTCAGCGGCTTGGAGACCAGGACAAGGCGATCGACGCCCTGAAGCACGCGCTCGAACTCGCTCATAGCCTAGGGCAGGCAGATTGGCCCGAAGCTCACTATCATCTTGGCCGATCCCACGAAGCGAAAGGGCAGCTGGAGGAGGCGCTGCGGCATTACCAGCGAGCTGAACAACTGGCGCCTCATGACGCGGCCTATGGCCGCGCCATCGGCGTGGCCCTGCGGCGGCTGGGAAGGATAGATGACGCCATCGGTCGCCTGGAGGAAGCTGTAGCTCTGGACCCGGAAGACCCGCAGCTGCGCGCCGCACTCGGTGACACGTTCTCGACAAAAGGATGGCTGCCCGAAGCCCTTGACCAGTACCGCGAGGCGGCTCGACTGGCGCCCGAGGAGTGCGCGTATCATCGCCAAGTCGGCATCACGCTGCGTGAGCTGGGCGAGTGCGATCAGGCGATAGAGGCCCTCGAAAGGGCGGTGGGGGCAAATCCTGACAACCCCCGCTCGCACCACGAACTCGGCCGGACTTACCGTTCTCTCGGCCGGGACTGTGAAGCGGTGGCTGAGTACGAGAAAGCTGCGGAGTTGGCTCAGGAGCAGCCGGCATATCACCTCCACCTTGCCGAGGCGCTACGCAGCGTGGGCGAGAGACGGCAGGCCTTGGAGGCCTTGTCGAAGGCGATCAACCTGGATCCAGAGGATGCGCAGGCTCGCTACCGTCTTGGCGTCTTGCTGGAGGAAGAGGAGGACTACCAGGCAGCACT
>JASFVD010000267.1:0-4324 GCA_050050015.1 Anaerolineae bacterium
GAGCGGAGCTGAGCGAAGAGGAACAGGCCATTCTCGTCGATCATCTCGCGGAGACGTACGGGTCCTAGCCCGATTTCTCTCACTAATTCGAGTCTCTCGTCTGTGCCGAGCCGCATCACTTCGATGGAATGGATGCATCCTTCGGCACCTTTGATGCGCCTCGCTCACCCTCATCTTGGCCCGCCCGACTGGCGGCATAGGCGCCTTGAGCATAGACGACCGTGGGTTCCATGATGTGAGACTGCGTAAAGGAGGTCCAAGATGGAGCAGGTCAAGACCTGGTGGAAATGCTCCAACTGCGGGTACACGTTCCAGTCATCGGCACCTCCGCCCGAAACGTGTCCTAGCTGTGAGGAGAAATGTGCCTTCTCGGACGTCACCTGCTACACGCCGGAATGCGGTGGTCCTGAAAACATCGATCCTCAGATCGGCGGAGGGTAGACGACGACGGATGCAGTTGTCCGACCTGATGAGAGGTAAGGGGAACTTCTGACCTATGGATCTCACGCGCCCCAGGCGCATCCGTGACCAGCCGAGCGGGTAAACGGTTCGGATCCTGGCCCTTGGTGGGCGGACGGTGAATGACAACGGCAGCGAACAAGGAGAGCTGTGTTATGGCAAACGCACGCGGCAGCGTATCAGGATCTTACAACCAGAGACCGGTGACGTTCTACGGCTTGTCCACCTGTGTATGGTGCAAGCGGACGCGACGGCTGTTAGAGGACAACGACGTGGCGTTCGATTTCATATACGTGGATCTGCTCAGAGGCAAGGAGCGGGACGAGATCCTAGAGCAGGTCCGGAAGTGGAATCAGGCTGGGTCGTTCCCCACGCTGGTCGTCAACGACGAGAAGTGCATCGTGGGGTACAAGCCCGACGAGATCAAGGAGGCATTGGGGCTGTGAATGGGAAAGGAGGCGAGGAGGAAATCACGGCTGAGGCCATCAGCCAGGAGGAGGTCGAGGTTCTCTACGAGCGGCTCGATCGGGAGGCTGAGGCAGGGGGCTACCATCTCAATCCGGACGTCGAATTCACCAAGGACCTCGTGACAGGACTGCTCGTCAACGAGAAACGCTACGGCTATAGAGCCTGTCCGTGTCGACTGGCCTCCGGGGATATGGAGAAGGATCTCGACATCATCTGCCCCTGTGACTACCGGGATCTAGACCTGCTGGACTGGGGGACGTGCTATTGCGCCCTCTACGTCTCCGAGGAGGTTCTAGAGGGAGAGAGGGACCTCCAGCCGATTCCTGAGCGCCGGCTGCCGGAGGGAGAGCGACCACAGGAGGAATCCCCGTCAGCGTCGCCTGGGCCGGGAGGGGCAGTCGACGAGCACGGGGAGACGATGCCGGTTTGGCGCTGTCGCGTGTGTGGCTATCTTTGCGCTAGGGAGCGTCCGCCAGGACGATGTCCCATCTGCAAGGCCACGCAAGAGCGATTCGATCGGTTCTGGTGAGCAAGGGGATAGGGCGCCAAACGTGTCGTCAGAGTTGAAGGTTATCTTGGTTGGCGAGGTCTTACCGGCGCTGCTATAGGGTGTGACTCCCATTTTGCGGAAGATGAGTGCCCAGGCGGAGGGCGGCGCCGGGATGTACCTGATCTTTCTTGGCGTGGGCACTGTGATCGTGGGTGTGGCGCTCCACAAAGTTCTACCAGAGCCACCGATCTCCATTCGTCAAGGGTCTCCTGCAACTGCTGCGGGGTTCACGTTCGCACTCGGTGCCGGTCTAGTCTCCCATGCAATGATCAAACACCGGGCAGCCATCTCTCAGCTTACGCCTCTCTACAATATGAACGTGCTGGTCACGGTGATCATCGGCCTGCTGCTCCTTGCTGAGTCTCGAGAATTGGTCGTTGCACGGCTTCTTGTTGTAGGAACAGTCCTTCTCATCTCAGGCGGGCTCCTTGTGGCGAGTGCCTAGGGTGATCTGTCTGGAGGGTTACGGAAGTGTGTTCTTTGGTGCCGATGATCTGCTCGAAGGATTCGGCAGGAGTTGGTGCATACGGTGCACCGTGACGGAACCACATCCTCCGGTCGAATCGAAGGCGAGGTGAGCCAATGAGTTCTGAGCAGAGGGAGGTAGCGACATTGGGAGGCGGCTGCTTCTGGTGTCTGGAGGCGGTCTTCGACCGACTGAGGGGTGTCGTGGGGGTCGTGTCGGGCTATGCCGGCGGGAGCGTCGACGATCCGTCGTATGGGCAAGTATGCCGGGGCGACACGGGGCACGCCGAGGTTGCGCAAGTCACGTTCGATCCCCGGACCATCACGTACCGTCAGATCCTGGAGGTGTTCTTCGGCGTCCATGACCCCACCACGCTGAACCGACAGGGTGGGGACGTGGGGACACAGTACCGTTCAGTGATCTTCTATCACGACAGCCGGCAGAAGGAGATCGCCGAGATGATGATCCAGAGGCTTGACGAGGAGCGGCTTTGGAGCCAGCCGATCGTTACGGAGGTTGCCCCACTGGAGACTTTCTACGCAGCGGAACCCTACCATCAGGAGTACTACCGCAAGAATCCAGGGCAACCCTATTGCCGAATGACCATCGCACCGAAAGTTGCCAAGCTCCGAAAGCAGCACAGTTCGATGTTGAAAGAGTGGGCACAGGCGGCGACCTAACTCCTGGTTTCATCCAGCTAAGTGGCTCGAAGCCTGGCCTGTTTCAGACGGACGATTGTCCGAGGAGGTCACAATATGGCTGACAAAGTCTACAAGAAGATCGAGGTGGTTGGTACGTCTCGAATGAACCTCGAGGACGCAATCCAGAACGCTGTTGCGAAATCCGCGAAGTCCATTCGCGAACTGAGCTGGTTCGAGGTCGACGAGATTCGGGGGCGCATCGAGGAAGACAACGTCACCCAGTGGCAGGTTACGGTTCGCATAGGGTTTGCCGTCGACGAGTGAGCAAGGGGAAATCGGAGGGGGAGACATCATCGACCATGCGCCCAAAGCGGATCGAGCCCGGACCGGGGCAGGAGTCGGTGTGGGACTACCCACGACCTCCTCGCGTTGAGCGAGCAGAGAGGCACCTACGCGTGGTGTTCAACGGCGTGACCATCGCTGAGACCCGCCGTGGGAGGCGTGTGCTAGAGACGAGTCATCCACCGGTCTACTACTTCCCGCCGAGCGATGTTGATCTGTCCTGTCTAGTCGAGAGGCCAGGGTCGACCTGGTGCGAGTGGAAAGGACACGCCGACTACTTCGACGTGGTGATCGACGACACGAGAGCCGAGCGCGCTGCCTGGACCTATCACAGACCGACTGAGAAGTTCGAAGCGATCAGGGAGCACATCGCGTTCTACCCGGCGTACATGGATGCATGCTATGTGGATGGCGAGCGCGTCACGCCTCAACCAGGCGGGTTCTACGGAGGCTGGATCACATACGACGTCGTCGGGCCGTTCAAGGGCGGTCCCGGTACGGCAGGGTGGTGAGAGTCCTCGAGAACTTGCCCGTGAAGAACGGATTCGGATTGGACACGCGTCTGTCCCCTGCTAGTAGGCAGGTCTCACTCGTTGTGCCTGTCCCCTCGACGCGAGCTGTGTCTCTTCGCGTCGCAGAAGCGCAACGTGAGTCTTCATTTCATGTCGATCCGAAGATTGTGGAGGCATGCCGAGAAGAACCAACGGGATTGAGGCTGGGCAAGAGGTGCAATAGGTTCCGCAAACTGGACCGGATGCCTCTTGAGACGACAAGAACGGACGCTTCGGGAGATTGCACGGTGTGGGGAGGGGGGCCATGGCGAAGGCAAAGACGGTCGATGGGTACATCGCCGGTCTGGGTGACTGGCGTGCTGACGTAGTGTCAAGATTGCGCGATCTGATTACGGAGGCTGCACCGAACGCCAGCGAGTCGATTAAGTGGGCTCAACCGGTCTTCGAAGACAACGGCCCGTTCAGCTACGTGAAGGCGTTCAAGAACCACGTCAACTTCGGCTTCTGGCGAGGAGTGGATCTGACCGATGAGGTTGGCGTCCTTGAGGGATCGGGCGAGAAGATGCGGCACGTGAAGCTGAACAGCATTGAGGACATCCAGGAGGACGTATTCCGAGAGCTGGTGCGAGAGGCCGTGGCCTTGAACCGCTCGAAAGGAGATCCCACGAAGGGCTTATAGTACGACTCTTGTCGTCGAGTCCCGTCTAGGAGAAACTTGCATGGAAGCCAGCACGTCCGAACGCGTCATCAGAGAAACCGTCACGGTGGATGCACCCATCGACGCGGTCTGGGATGTCTGGACCACCGAAACGGGGATCCGGTCCTTCTTCGCGCCGGCGGGCAACGTGGGACTTCGAGTCGGTGGTCCCTATGAGATCCTGTTCGA
>JASFVD010000268.1:0-4296 GCA_050050015.1 Anaerolineae bacterium
CAGACGGGAAGCTGGCTGCTTCCGGATGATGACGCTCTCCGGGGTGCAGAGCGCGCGGCGTTGGCGGCGCGTCCTGCCTACGACTCGATCTGCTCAGCGAGAGCCTCGGGATCGGTGACCGGCTGGCGGCAGGTGAAGTCGACGCAGACGTAGGCCGTGGCTCGCCCGTCGATCTTCGAGCGACCCTCGAGGAGAGGGACCAGGGGCTTCTCCTCTTTCGGGTCGCCGACGGCGAGCACCTGATGCGGCCGGAAGCCGTCGACACATACGTCGAGGAGGGCCTGAACCTCGGCCGAGTCTGGGCCACCGATGATGGCGATCTCGCGGGTCTCCGCCAGCGCGAACTCGAGGGCGTTGAGCCACTGGCCGAAGCCCAGGGGATAGCGGCCCAACATCCGCTGGACCTGGCGCAGGTTGCTCCGTGCCGCGTCGGCATAGCGAGGCTCGACGGCCAGCTTGCTGAGACGCAGCAGCACCAGCGCCGCCGTGGCGTTGCCGGACGGCACGGCGTTGTCCTGGAGCGACCGGGGACGCGTGATCAACGTCTCGTGCGCGTCGCTGGTGTCGAAGAAGGGGCCCCGTGGCTGAGGCCCGAACTGCCCCCCTTCCGATGCCGAGAAGTGAGTGAGCACTCTCTCGGCCAGTTCTTGGGCGGCTATGAACCAACGCGGCTCAAAGGTGGTCTGGTAGAGGGCCAGGAGGCCCTCGATCAGGTTGGCGTGGTCATCCAGGAAGCCTCGGATCTTCGCCTCGCCGTCGCGCCAGGCGTGAAGGAGGTGTCCGTCCTCAGCCCGCAGCTCGTCGAGCACGAAGGCCGCGTTCCGCCGCGCCACCTGGACGTAGTCGTCCCTGCCCAGAGCCTGGCCTGCCTCGGCAAAGGCGGCCAGCATCAGACCATTCCATGAGGTGAGCACTTTGTCATCCCGCTCCGGGCGAATCCGGCCTTCGCGTGCCTCCCACAGTCGTCGGCGGGCGTCGGCCAGACGCCGCCGTTCGTCCCACGTGGAGCGGAACGTGAGGATGGTCTTGCCCTCCCAGTTGCCCCCAGGCCGCACGCCATAGGCCTCCAAGAAAGCAGGGGCTTCATCACCCAGCACCTCGCGAATCTGTTCAGCTGTCCAGACGAAGAAGCGTCCCTCCTCGCCCTCGCTCTCGGCGCTCTGCGTGGCGTAGAACCCGCCCTCGGGCGCGAGCATCTCCCGCACGACGTAGTCGAGGGTCTCCTCGGCGACGGCCCGGAAGAGGGGTGTACCAGTCACCTGCCACGCGTGGAGGTAGGCGCGCGCGAGCTGGGCGTTGTCGTAGAGCATCTTCTCGAAATGCGGCACTAGCCACCGCTCGTCGACGGAGTAGCGGTGGAATCCCCCACCGAGCTGGTCGTAGATCCCGCCGCGCGCCATGGCGTCGAGGGCGCCCACGGCCATGCCGAGCGCGTCGGGCTCGCCCACGGCGTGGTGGAAGCGGAGCAGGAACTCGATGACCATAGGCTGTGGAAACTTCGGCGCCCCGTCCCAGCCACCGTGGGCGTCATCGAAGTCCCGGTGGAGGCTTCGAAATGCCCTTGTTAGGGTCCTCGGATCCAGGTCCTCCTCGGGAGCGGTCAAGGTCATCTGACGCTCCACGGAAGCCACAACGCGATCGCTCCCCTCCAGAAGATCGTCGCGGCGGTTCTGCCACGCCTCCGCGATGGTCCTCAGGACCTGCCGGAAGGAGGGGAGCCCGTGGCGCGGCTGGGGCGGGAAGTAGGTGCCGGCGTAGAAGGGTTTTCCGTCAGGGGTGAGGAAGGCGGACATGGGCCATCCCCCGCTGCCGGTCATGGCCTGAACGGCGCTCATGTAGACGCGGTCCAGGTCCGGCCTCTCCTCGCGGTCGACTTTCACGCTGACGAAATGTTCGTTCAGGATCTCCGCGGTGGCCCGATCCTCGAACGACTCGCGGGCCATGACGTGGCACCAGTGACAGGCTGAGTAGCCGATGCTGAGGAAGATCGGTTTGTCCTCGCGCCTGGCTTTCAGGAGGGCCTCGTCGCTCCAGGGATACCAGTCCACGGGGTTTTCGGCGTGCTGCTGTAGGTATGGGCTCGATTCGCGCACCAGTCGGTTGGGCACGGTGTCTCCTTTCTTGAGAGGATACGCCTGCGTGACTATAACACAGGAACGTGACCGAGTCAACGAGTCGAGCGTGAACTCTGCCGGTGACACTCTGGTGAGGAGGAGCCGGGGCCTCCTGGCGGTCCCCACACCGTAACGGTGTGTATCCGCGCGGCACCTGTGCCGGCGGTCGTGCGCGGGTCCGTGCGATCTGGTTGACAGCTCCCGAGAATCGAGTACACTGTAACTCGACGGTCTCCTGACGTTGGCGTGGTCCTAGGCGGTTCGACGACGGTCGGTTCAGGGGAAGCGCCACGATGCGTGTCCGATACCCGGACACGGTTGTTCCGCCGCAGCTGCTTCCTCATGTGTCTCGATTGCGGGACGTTCACACCCAGATGTCGTACTGACAGAGCTCTGTCTCTTGAGCCGTATGGGGAGGTGACCTATCAGAGTACATCACGAGAGCAGAATCGGGACGGGCATAGCGGGTCCGTAGACACGGCGACGAGCGTGCCGTGTCCATGATCCCCCGGCAGCTCCATGCTGCCGGGAGGTGGATACTGACTAGCCAAGGAGGAAGCATGAAGAAGCTCACGGTCGTATTGGCAGTTGCGGTGGCCCTAGCGCTGGCTGGGTGCGGTCCGGGGCCGGCGAGCCCGACGGTGGAGCCTACGGATACTGCTGCCGCTCCTGCGGAGGAGGAAGCCACTGATACGCCGGTGCCGGAACCGACGGAAGAGCCGGAGCAGGTGTTGCGGATTGCGTTCGATGCCTCGGACCTGAGCACGCTGGATCCCCACTTCGCGGCCGCTACTCAGGACCGGGCTATCGTCGACATGGTCTTCAACGGGCTGATCCGCTACAGGCCCGGTGATATCTCCCAGTTTGAGCCCGATCTGGCAACGGCCATCCCGGAGCCGACCACGGAGGATGGGAAGCAGGTCTGGGTCTTCGAGCTGCGAGAAGGGGTGATGTGCCATCCGTGGAACGGGAACGAGGGGTACGAGCTGACGTCTGAGGACGTAGTCTACTCGTTGGAGAAGGCGGCCAATGCAGACCGGTCGGCCTACGCGGGCGAGTACACGGACATGACGTTCGAAGCGCCTGATGACTACACCGTGCGCATCATCCTCGATAAGCCCCTCTCCCCGGCGCTCTTCCTACCGAAGGTGACGGACTACGCCGGCGGCTTCGTCGTCTGCAAGCAGGCGGTGGAGGACCTGGGGGACGAGGGGTTCAAGACCCATCCGGTGGGCACGGGCCCGTTCATGTTCGGGAACTACACGCCGATGGAGAGTGTTACGCTGGAGGCGAACGCTCAGTACTTCCGCGGCGCCCCGATGCTTTCTCGGGTTGAGGCGCACTACATCCCAGATATCAGCAGCCGAGAGCTAGGCCTGCGCGAAGGAGAGCTCGACGTGGTGGAGGGCCTCCGCGAGCAGCCCTGGATCGAGAAGATGGAGGGCGCCGAAGAGGTGACAGTGGACGTCTTCGGCCCTGTGGAAACCGTGGTCCTCCACATGAACCAGACGGTCGAGCCGCTGGACGACGTGATGGTCAGGCAGGCGATCGCTCAGGCCCTGGCTCGAGAGGACTTCCTGGCCTTCTTCGGCGAAGACACGTCTGAGGCGCTGTACTCGCCGGTTCCTGAGCAGTTCCTGGCGGGCGGTCTCACCAAGGAGGAGGTCGAGGAGGCGGGTGTTCTCTACGCCACCGATCGCGAGGGTGCTCAGGCGCTTCTTGCCGAGGCCGGCACGGAGACCTTCTCATTGACGTCGAACACGTCCGAGAGGGCGAGCTACCGGAGAACGTACGAGGCGATCCAGGATCAGCTCAAGCAGGTAGGCATTACGCTCGACCTGGAGGTCGTCGATCACTCGACGATGCATAGCTTGATCCGCGAGGACGCCAATCCGCTGATCGTGTACATCGCCTGGCGGCCGAATGCCGACGTCTTCCTGACGCGGTTCTACCACTCGGACTCCATCGTCGTCAGCGGTGCGAAGCCGGACACCAACTTCTCGCACTACACCCAGATCGACGATCTGATCGAGGAAGCTCGACAGGAGACCGACCTGGAGGCGCAGGCTGAGCTCTGGAAGCAGGCGCAGATCCAGATCCTGGAGGATGCGGCCGCGTATCCACTGTTCATCCTCAGGTTCGTCTTCGGACGGGCACAGTACGTTGACTTCGGCTATGACCT
>JASFVD010000269.1:0-4296 GCA_050050015.1 Anaerolineae bacterium
CAAGCCCACTGCTCGCCTCGGAAAGGACTGGGGATCAGGATCTCTGCCGTCTCGCCCGGTACGTAACTCGACTGGTCGCTGATCAGGTCAAAGCGATCGTTGTTCTCCCGTCTCCAGGACACATCTTTCGTGCCGCTCACCCACAGCCAGGTCGAGCTACGGACCAGAGTACCATCCTCGGCAGTCCCCCTGCCGTGATGGTCACTGACCACGACCCGGTAGGAGCCACCCTCCGATGGCGAGAACGATACTTGAGCGGCAGCGCTGTCGCTCGTCGCCACCGTATCCGTGTAGACCAGCGTGTCCTCCGTCTCCCACTGCCAGGTGCCCCCACGTCCGTTCTCGACGAAGGTGTTGATCCACTCGCGGCGGTAGACCTCCACGTCAAGGTCCATGTCGGGCACCCGCTTACCTTCCCAGTCGACGGTGACCAGATCGATGCCCATCTCCTGGCCAGCCTTGCCGACCCGCTGCTGTGGCGCCAGGCCAATGTAGAAATCCCCGCGGTGAACGATGATGTCGTCCCGCCCCGAGATCGCTTGACCGTCCTTCCCGTACGCCGTCGCCTCGACGGTTAGCCTTTGCCCACCGGTCATGATCTCCGTGGGCAGGCCAATGCTCAGATGGCCCTCGTCATCTGTCTTGCCGGACCCCTCCAGGATCACCTTGGGACTGGGTGCGGGCCGCCACCAACACCAGCGACAGATCCACGGATCGTCGTCGTCCGTGAAGTCGTATCGCCCAAACTGCGCCGCCTCGAAGCGGTAGGGTCTGCTGAGCACGCGCCAGCTCACGTCGACATCGGCCACGCCCCCGCCAAAGAAATAGCTTGCCTCGACGTTGGCCTGCGTGGCTCGGCCAGCGACCAGTTCCCTCCGCTCAGGCGTCACCATCACCTCGAACTCAGGAGGACGGTACGCGGCGACTGTGAACGTGGAACCATAGCCGGTGCTGCCTACCTTGGCCAGGATCTGATAGTCGCCCAGCGCCGCTCCCTCGTCGAGCTTCAGGTCACCGTGGAATGCGCCATACTCGTCCAGCTCCAGCTCCTGCCGGTAGACCTCCTCACCGTTGGCAGAGCGGACTTCAACCAATACATCCTGCACCGTCGGGAGGCTGTAGTCAACGTCATCCTGCGCCCGGACCACACCTCGGAAGTGGACAGTTTGACCGGCCCGGTACAGAGGCCTGTCCGTGGTTATGTGCACTCGATGGTCTCTCTCGTCGTATCCTCCTTGGAGGCCGAATTCCCACGGGCTGATCCCCTGCTCCCACTCCCAGCCTACGCCACCCAGGACGAATGGCTCCTGGGAGATCACGTGAAGTCCGCGCTCGTACCTGGTCTGGGTGTCAAATTGAGCCAGCCCATTCTCGTCGGTCGTCACCGGTCCCGCTGGCTGCACATTGGGCTGCCTTGCCTCCAGTTGAATGCCGTCGGCCGGCTTCCCGCTCTCCAACTCGGTGGCCCAAACCCACAGCTTCTTCTGGCTCCTCTTAATGGTCAGATTGTAGTCGGAGACCGCCAACATACGTCTATGCATCCACGGCTCAAAGGAGACCCCCGGGGCCCGGACCTCCAGCAGGTAGAGGCCGGGGTCTAGCGTCCCACCATCCGCGGCCAGATCGACAGGCACATGTCGCTTCTCGTTGAGTGGCGCCTCGACGGTCACGGACCACTGACGCACACCGTCCGCCGCAACACGCGTCTCCCAGAAGCGATCCTGGACGTCAGCGTAGTCGTCGGGATCGATTCTACCGAGGCGCATGTCGAGCCTGTCGACGTTGAGGTGGCCCACCAGGACTTGCGCACGTCTACTCGCGTTGTAGGTACCGATCGTGCCTGGTACATCCAGCTGCACGGTTGGATCGAGGGGCCCGGTCCGGTAGCTGATCGTCAGTTCCTGGCCGGTGGTGTTGCCGTACGGATCGCTTATGTCCGGTCCAATCCGAACCTCGTAGTCTGTGCTTGGCTGTGACCCAAAGCCAATGCGGAAGACGTTGTCGTGAGGACTGAAGTAAGTATAGACCTGCGTGGGTGATAGAGGCGGACTCATCTCCACATTGGGCATCACCGTCTTGGGGTCGACGGGAGCATTAAAGAGGATCTCAAAGGGGCGGTGCGAATCCGTGCCCTGCTGCCCGTCGCTCGGCCTCGTTCCGATGATTCGGGGTAGGGGGACGGTGGTGAAGCGCCATTCGAAGGGGGTGGGCATCCCTTCCCCACCCCGCAGGCTCAACACGCCTCGGTCCACCCTCGCCGTGTACACCGTGTCAAAGGCCAGCTGCTCCGTCGGCGTGAAGAACAGCGTACTAGACACCACCTCGACGACGCCGTCCACGGTCACCCCGTCACCCCGAAGGCTGAAGGCCTCTTCCGCGGACTCAGGATCGACAGGCATATTGAAGTCAACCTGGATGATCGGCTCTACCGAGACAAGCTCCTCATCCCGTTGTGGCGAAACCCAGGTGACCTTCGGCGGCTGCGTGGTGAACTGCCAGGAGTGGGTTTCCTCCAACAGACCTCCGGTGGTATCGGTCAAGCCCGCTTCTATCCGCGCTGTGTACGTGGAGCCGCCCGCTAGCGGACCGTCGGGCGTGAACTTATAGATCGACGAATTGATCCACTCGCCTTGGCCCTTCACTGGCGGGTCGAGAGCAAGCGGCCGAGGCAGCTCCTCATAGGCAGGATCGGAGACCGCTGTCAGCGGAACCACCGGCCGGTTGAATATCACCGTTATCACGCTCTCCGCTTCAACGTTCGCCGCGCCGGGGGCGGGAACCACCTGCGACACCGCCAAGTAGCCCACAGTGCGGAACCTGAATCGATAGTCGTCCTCCAGCGACTCGCCGTCTGCGGCCTTCGCCCCTGATCGCAGAGTCACCTGATACTCCGAGTCACGCTTCAGGTCACGGGCGGGCTTGAACCTCACCGTTCGCTCGTCAGCCCATTCCACGCTGCCTGTCACGCCGGGGCTCACGTTGATCGCCTTCTCTACGGAGGTTCGATCCATGGCCCGATCAAAGACTAACTCAATCTCGCCGTCGGGCGCTAGTTCGGCGCCCGGCTCCGGAGTACGCTGGATCACGATGGGCGAAGCTTTGCCCGGAGGAGGCGTCGGCGACTCCAATGTCGGCGAGGGCGACACGTCAGGCTCTGCCGTCGGCGTGGGCGTCATCTGAGGGCCGCAGCCGCCCACCAACAGACTAACCAACGTTAGTAGAAGGAATCCATTGACTATCGTTCGCTTCCCCATCAGAAGAACCTCCTGGTCTGAACCAGAATAACACGCAACCCGACTCGAGTATAGCACACAAGAACTCACTGCAGTAGCAGTGATGGCTCGTCATTCCTTAGACGCTGCCGCGGTCCAGAATGTTCCACCACCCCCTCGATGCCGCACAGCAGAGCATGGCCCCCTCCGGGATTCTCTGTTACACTACTGTTGCTCTTGGGGGAGTTCACCCCCAAGCTTCTTCTCACAGACGTGGGAGGACGTCACCAACGTGGCCACGATGAACACGTGCCGGACGAGCTTCTACAGGGGTCAGACGAGCTCAAGTCGAAACCGCGCCATTCTCCGCGAAGAGGCACTGGTCCTGCTGGGGGCCTAGAACTGTGTCCACGGTGCGTCGCCTAGTGCTGTTTTGCTCCGTGACTGGTGTAACCGTCGGGCTGGATCAGCTTTCGAAGGCAGCCGCCCGTAGCTGCCTAGAACCGGGCCCTCCGGTCTCGCTGCTAGGAGGACTGGTGCGACTGGCGCACAGCGAGAACGTGGGGGCGTTCATGGGCCTCGGCGCATCGCTCCCACCCGCCTCGCGCACTCTGATCTTTGGCGTCTTCGCCGCAGTTTTCCTGATCTCCGTGACTGCCTACGCGTTCACCGCGCCTAACATGAGGCGTCTCGGCGTCGTGGCGACCTCCCTGCTCGTCGCCGGCGGGCTCGGCAACCTGGTCGACCGCATCACGCGTCAGGGTGCCGTGACCGATTTCCTCAACATCGGAGTCGGTCAGGTGCGTACCGGGGTCTTCAACGTGGCCGACCTGGCCATTGTGCTGGGAGTCGCCCTGCTCATTCTCTCGTCTCGGCTCGGGGAACAACGTCTGGAGACATCGCCGGGCGCCGGCTAGCGCCAGACGCGCCAACCGTTCAGATGAGCCGTCGATGCGCTGGAAATTACCCTCTCGGATCCACCAGCGGTGCGGCTTCAGCCAGGCCTCTGCTGTTGCCACGGCCAACGGTGTGACCGTCATCCTGCGGAGACGCGTCACTACGCCGCGCACTGCCAATGCAGGAT
>JASFVD010000270.1:0-4287 GCA_050050015.1 Anaerolineae bacterium
ACCTGGCGCACGAGTCTTTCCAGGGTGTTTGTGTCAAGTATTGAGCCATTCACGAAGTGAAAGCGCTCAGAATTCAGGTGATGCTCGATGTTGGAGACCTTGCCTACCGAGAGGTTATCGAGGACAGTTACCTCATGCTCCTGCTCCATCAAGGCATCGACCAGATTGGAGCCAATGAAGCCAGCGCCACCTGTGACGAGTATTCTCATAAGCGGTATTCCGGACGTAATCCGATATGACGCTCGCAGATCGGGCTGCAGTGACGGAGGCATCGTTGCCCTGCTGCCCTTTGGTCAATGATGCGACATATGATACCTAGGGGAGAGCAAAAGTCAAGCATCGGCTGGCCGACACAGCAAGAAACCCCGGTCAACACCGGGGTCTCTTGAGCCGCGTTACCCTTCCTTTCAGACCGTTGAAGCCTGCCGGGCTCCTTCTCGCGTGCGCAGCCACTTCACGAGAACCACGGCGCCGCCTACCAGCGAGGCTATCGACACAAGCCCACCCGCCACGGCCGCTCCGATCACGGCGATGTGATGGCGCCTCTCTCTTTTCGCCATACGGCGCTCGGCCTCCCCCACCAGTTCGTCCCCCAGACTGCGAACGAACGCCGGAGCTGGGCGCACCGGCTTCATCCGCACGGCCAGCCGGTCGGCCAGGTGGCGAAGAGCCTGCAGTTCGGCACGGGCCTCATCGCTCAAGTCGGGCCCCGCGGATTGCCTATCGCCGCCCTCCAGGAGAGACGCCAACTCTCGAGCCATGGTCGCTGACCCGCTGTCGGCCTTCGTTGCAGCCACTCTCTCCGTTTTCATCGCTCTCTTCTCCCCGTCGCCTACGTCAGCTCCTCCCATTCATCTGCTAGGTCCTCTCGCAGCGCCACCAGCGCGCGGTGGTAGAGCGACTTGATCGCTCCCTCCGTGCGCTCCATCACCTCCCCAATCTCCGCATTCGTCATACCCTCGACGTGCTTGAGGATGATCAACTGCTGTCTGTCAGGTGCCAGCCGACGCACTGCTTTGAGCAACACGTCCTCCTCGTCCACCTTCTCCGTCTTCGCCGCAGGCCCCTTCCCCTTCGGTGCTCGCAACACCAGGTCGTCGAGGGGGATCATCTTCCGGCGGCTGTTGTCCCGGTGCCAGTTAGCCACCAGATTGTGTGCGATGCGGTAGAGCCAAGCGGAGAAAGGAGCCCCACGATCCTCATAGCTTTGAAAGTGATCGAGGGCCCGATAGAACGTCCTGGCTGTCAGATCCTCCGCGTCTTGATCAGCTCCCACGCGGTAGCAGATGTAGCGGTAGATCTTGTCTACGTATCGCTCGTACAGGGTGCCGAACGCTTTCGGTTCCTCCTTCGCCCGAGCGATAAGGGTTGAGTCGTTCTCTTCACACATGCGTTGGTCGCTCGTACGTCCTACGCCCGTGGAAGAGGCACAACGTGCTCTCACCTATGAGAACACTGTTGCACCTCCACAGTTACGGTCTCTCCTCAGACCCTGGCCGCCGACCGTGCCGACACACCCGCCTGACCGCCAGACTGTGTCTCCGCCATCGTCTTCTGGCGATGACCGCGGTGACGAGTCAAGAGATCAGGGCCTGATCCTTCAAGACGAAGCGTGACCAGTATACCAAAGGGACAAACCTCGGTCAACAGCCGCCCCGGAAGCGCTCCGCTCCCAAGCATGTTCCGCACAACGTGCAGTTGAAGAGCTGTTGGCGCGCGAATTCTTCACTTCACCCACTTGACAGCGCTCCCGACATCCCCCTCTACATCTCACCGCGAGGCGCGACCGCCTGCCAGGCAGCCGACGAGGGCTCCTGGAGCCTGTCCTTCGTCCTATTCTCAGAACCAGCCTGCAACTACATGGCACACCCGGTCACTCTCACTTGTCGCAGCATACGGCATCACAGTCCTGACCGGCACAGACGGCGGCGTCGCCCTCGCAGGCGATTCAGCGCCACGCGGCGCCCCCCAGCGGGCTTCTCGGTCAGGCTGCCCTTCGCTGAGGAAGTTTGCCTACCCTCCAAACCCCATGTACAATCAACCAGGTAGTCATTCCCTTCAGCGTAGGAGACCGTATGCCAGAAGCAACGTTCCATTTCCCGCATGATTTCCGCTGGGGTGTCGCCACGGCCGCGCACCAAGTGGAAGGCGAAAACACGAACAACGACTGGTGGACGTGGGAACGCCAGCCCGGGCATATCGCCCAGGGCGACACGTCACGCCTGGCCTGCAACTGGTGGGGAAACGCGGAGGCCGACTTTGATCGCGCCGCTGCACTGGGCATCAACGCCTTACGTCTGTCCGTTGAGTGGTCTCGCGTTGAGCCAGAGCCCGGCTCCTTCGATGACGCCGCGTTGGCACGATACGTCGAGATGGTGGATGGCCTCAGAGCACGAGGGATCGAACCGATGGTCACTCTGCACCACGTCACCAATCCCCGCTGGCTTTCGGACAAAGGGGGATGGGAGCAGGCCGAGACCGCCGAGCGTTTCGCCCGCTTCGCGGAGCAGGTGGTGGGAGCCTTGAGTCATGCCTGCGACCTGTGGTGCACAGTCAATGAACCCAACTGCTACGCCTACAAGGGCTACCTGGCCGGCGTATGGCCGCCAGGGAAGTCAGACCTGGGGACAGCTCTGCAAGTCGCGCGCAACCTGATGCTGGGACATGCTGGCGCCTACCGTCTCATCCACGAGCATCAGCCCCAGGCAAAGGTTGGCTTCGCGCATAGCATGCGAGTCTTCGAAGCAGCGAGCCGACATTCGCCGCTGGACCGGCTGGCCGCTTCGCTAGTTGACCGAACCTACAACCGTGCCATCCTCGCCGCCATCCGGCGCGGCCTCTGGATGCCCCCTCTTGGCTTTGGTCTGGCGTTCCAGCTGCGCGACACGCTTGATTGGATTGGCCTCAACTACTACGCTCGTGAACGTGTGGCCTTCGATCGCACCCGCCCGGACCTCCTCTTCAGCCGCCGCCAATCCTCCGACGCCCCCAAGCGGCTCGACGGTGGCTATGGTGAGTCTCACCCAGCGGGCATTGAGAGTTGCCTGGGCCAGCTGGCGCGGCTCGATATCCCCATCTATGTTACCGAGAATGGCGTTCCCGACGCCAACGACGACCGGCGCCGGCGCTACATCATCAGGCACTTGCATCGTATGTGGCACGCCATTCAACACTGCTACCCGGTGATGGGATACTATCACTGGACGCTGGTCGACAACTTCGAGTGGGCCGAAGGCTGGCAACGTCGCTTCGGATTGATCCATCTGGATCCGCTCACGCAGACCCGCACGCCACGGCCCAGCGCCGAACTCTACGGGGAGCTGATCAAGGCCAACGCCATCTCGCCCCACCTGATCGACACCCACGTGCCCGAGCTGCGACCTGAACTGCTGCCAGGAGAGCAAGACTAGAGCCGGCCCCAGGTATCGCGCCCAGGTCGTCGCTCTGGCTCGCGCAGCCACTGCTACTCGATACGCAGTCGGGAGGCGGGAGAGCTTGCAGATACAAGCTGGGTGAGAGTCCACGAGACTGGCATCGTCTGACAAGTTCCACAGGTGAACGATGAACGCCGAAAGAGAGCGAACGTACTGCCCTCGATGCGGTGACCAAATGGAGACCGGCGAAGTGGGAGGTCGCCTGCGACAGGTTTGTCCCGGCTGCGGCTTCGTCCTCTACCGCAATCCAGTCCCCGGCGTCGGAGTACTAGTAGAGATGCCTGCCAGCGCGAGGCCGGCAACAGGGCCTGCCCTGAGTTCGGGCCAGAGCATCGTCCTCGTCAGGCGGGGCGAGCCGCCCTTCAAGGGGTATTGGGCGCTTCCCGCCGGCTACATTGAGGCCGACGAGAGCGTCGAACAGGCAGCTGTCCGCGAGTGTCGAGAGGAGACTGGACTCCAGGTAGAGTTGCTGGAGCTATTTGGCGTCTACTCCTTCCCGGAGGGACCCGTCCAGAGCGGCATCATCATCTTCTTCCGCGCTCGGCCTGTGGGCGGGACACTTCAGGCCGGCGACGACGCTGAGGAAGTGGACGTCTTTCCCCCAGACGAACTACCGAAGGATGTCGCATTCCGTACCCACCGCGAGGTGCTGGAACGATGGGTACACAGCCGCTCTCCGGAGTTCCGCACGCAGGTACCCGGGACCGTGATCCGTGAGGCGCGACCAGAGGATGAAGATCGTGTCCTGCAGCTTTTGCCTCTGATTCCGGCCAACCAGCACCTGACGGCGGAAGAGACCGAGGCCGCCGCAAGACGATTCCGAGAGAGCCTGACGATGGACGTGTTGGTGGCA
>JASFVD010000271.1:0-4279 GCA_050050015.1 Anaerolineae bacterium
CACCGTTTAGGAAGGCGATCTCCATGAACTTCTCCCCACCGCTACTCATGATCCTATCTGGAGCGTAGGCTCGGAGACCCGTCCATGCGAGAAGTCCCGCTGCAAACAGGATCTCGACGGTCACGACCAGGCGCCGGTGCTCCTTGAGGAACGTCCAGAGCGAGTGGATGTCCTTCTCCCCGCGGTAGCGATAGGCGGCAATGGAGACCGCCCCGGTCAAGACCAACGAGACGATAGCGCCGCCTGCCGTGTTGTGCAGGTACCCAAGGGACGACCCCAACCACAGGAAGTAACTCGTCACGAGCAGGCCCAGCGGCTTCGCAAACGCGTACCCTCTACCGGGCAGGCGCGCGAACAGTCGATAGGCCAGGGGAAGAGCGGCCAAGCCCAGCAATTGTATGAGAAGCCACCAGCTTAGGACGTTCAGCAAGACCATCTTCCTTTCGATCCTGTCCTCGCTTGGGAGGGCATTGTACCACGCCCGCAGCGCCTTGTCACACCCGATGGCAAACCCACTGGCTGGCTACCTCGCGTAGCCCACAGTGGACGCGACCGCTGCTTCGAGACCAGTGACACCTGCCACGCGCACGCTCTTGCTGACCGAACTCCAGCGCGCCGAGGGGGATTTGGCATCCTGATCTCACGTGCCTGGGCTGGGTACGTACGCGCGGGATCGCGGCGCTTCCAGTCCGTGTCAGCGAACGATTCGGTTGCTCCACACATAGTCCGCCGACCCGGGCGCAATATGGTTTGCCACCGCCTCGTATCCATTGCCGTGTGAACAGACGTAGACCGCAAACCGGGCTTCGATGTCGGCCTTGTCTTGGCTTTCCAGCCAGCTATGCTACAATAGTCGGCTGCAAAGCGGCCGTCGATCGAGCCTAAGGAGTAAGGAGTATGCGAATCCTATCCCACGATCCTGAACTCTGCGTGGCCTGTCGGACATGCGAGGATGTGTGTTCCGATACCTTCTTCAGAGAGGTCGACGCAGAGAAATCAAAAATCCGGATCCATGACGACGAAGATGACGCTCCTCACGCGTCTTTCTGCAACCAGTGCGGTGAATGCATCTCCGTGTGCCCCACGGAGGCGCTATACAGGGACAAGCGAGGTGTGGTCCGCCTGAGTAATGAGCTGTGTGTTGGCTGTCTTTCCTGTGTCGGATTCTGTCCGTCCCTAGTCATGTTCTGGCATGCCGACGAGACAGTGCCTCAGAAGTGCATCAGCTGCGGTGTCTGTGCTCGGGAGTGTCCAGAGGAAGCGCTCACGATCGTCGAAGTCGACGAACCCCCGGCTCCTGCCGAGCCGTACGTGTCAGTCTAGCAAGGAGAGAGCTGAGCAAATGTCAGAGAGAGCAGAAACAGCCCGACGAGTCTTGGCTGAGTTTCCATACGACGTGGCGCCGGCACAGAAGGGCTATACTGATAGGACGCTATACGTAGATCTAACGGACCGGGATATCCAGGCCAAGGAAGTCACCGAGGAGATGAAGGAGAAGTTCATCGGAGGTCGAGGGTTTGGTCTGTGGTACTTGTGGCGCGGGGTTGCGGATGACACGACGTGGGACGATCCGGAAAATGAGATCGTGATCTCCTCCGGTCCGTGCGGGGGCATCACTCAGTATCCTGGATCCGGCAAGTCATTGGTGGTCTCCATCTCACCACTGACGAACGTCGCGATCGACAGCAACGTGGGTGGTCATTTCGGGCCTTTGTTGAAGTTCGCCGGCTGGGATGCCCTGGAGATCCAAGGCAAGGCCGAGGAGGACGTCATTGTCTTCATCGATGGCACCACCGGCAAAGTGACGATCGAGGACGCTGCGAATGTGCCGGTAGACGCCCACCGGGTCGGTCACTGGCTCATTGAGGAGATGGCGGAGACCGAGGAGGATCGCTACTACATGTCGGCGGTCGCTGCCGGGTCGGGCGCTGAACACAGCCGGTTTGGCTGCCTCAATTTCAGCTTCTACGATCGGAGGCGGAAGGAGCCGCGTTTCAAGCAAGCCGGACGAGGCGGCATCGGCACCGTGTTCCGGGATAAGGGCATTAAGGCGCTGATCGTCAAAACGGATCCTGTGCGAGGAAACTTGAACCACCCGGCAGACCCCGGGCGAATCTCCAAGGTTGGCGTCAAGATGCACAAGGAGATTCACGATTACGATGCTGAGCAGTGTCGCATGAGCTACAGGGGCACCACCTATCTGGTGCAGATTATGAATGACTATGATCTCCTCCCGACACACAACTTCCGCTACGGATCCCACCCCGATGCCCACAAGATCAACGGGGATGTCTGGGAGGATCGGTTCACCCAGGGGATCCCGGATGGGTGCTGGTATGGTTGCACGCTAAGCTGCTCTCACGCGGTCGACGGCTACGAGCTGCGCACGGGGCCCTACAAGGGCGAGAAGGTCATCGTTGACGGGCCTGAGTACGAAACGGTTGCTGGCGTCGGCTCCAATTGCGGTATCTTTGAGCCCTGGGCTATCCTAGAGATCAACTTCTACTGCGACACGTATGGGCTGGACACCATCTCCTTTGGCACTGCGACGGCCTTTGTGATGGAGTGCTACGAGTCCGGTGTCCTGGACAAGGAGAAGACCGGAGGACTGGAGCTGCACTTCGGCAATGCCGAGGCCGCGCTTGAGCTTCTTCACCAGGTCGGTCGAGGCGAGGGCTTTGGCAAGATCTTTGGGCAGGGCATCCATCGCATGAAAGAGATCTTCGCGGAGGAGTTCGGAGCCGATCGACAGTTCGTCGAGGATATTGGCATGGAGGCCAAGGGTCTGGAGTACTCCGAGTACGTGACCAAGGAGTCTCTCGCCCAACAGGGTGGTTACGGCCTTTCGAACAAGGGTCCCCAGCACGATGAGGCGTGGCTTATCTTCATGGATCAGGTTAACAATCAGATCCCTACCTTCGAGGACAAGGCAGAGGCTCTCCACTACTTCCCGATGTGGCGCACCTGGTTCGGCCTGTGCGGATTCTGCAAAGTCATCTGGAACGACGTAACACCGCCGGACAACGAATTGACCGAGGAGCCGGCGAAGATTCCGGAGCACGTGAGGAACTACGTGGAAGTCTTTTCTGGTGTTACGGGGCGCGAGGTGACGAAGGAGGATCTGATCGCACAGTCGGAGCGCGTGTATCAGTTCCAGCGAGTCTTCAACGTTCGACTTGGCTACGGACTGCGAGACCACGACGCCGTGCCGTATCGATCTCAGGGCCCGGTGACGGTGGAGGAGTATGAGTCGCGGGCGGAGCGATACGACGAGCAGTTGAAGAAGGATCTCGGACTCGACCCGTCAGCGATGACGACGGAGGAGAAGATGGCGGCCTTGCGGGAGTATCGCGAGGATCAATATGAGAGATTGATAGATGCTGTCTACGAGCGTCGAGGCTGGACGGAGAACGGCGTGCCCAACCCCGAGACTCTGAAGAAGGTGGGCCTGGACTATCCTGATGTGATGGCCGTCGTCGAGGCGCACTTGTAGGACAGAGGACTGGGAGGGCCGGGCGCCATGCTGGCCGGCGCTCGCAGCTCGCTCTGGCTGTTGCCCGAGGGCCGGTGGCTGTCCGGGCGAAGACAGCCGGCGGCGCTCCCGGACCGACGATCACAGGACCGGTTCTGCGTGATTCGAGTGAACGATCGGCACGACGTGAGGTGGAGAGAGGGTTTGACCGTCTCTGACCTGCTGGAGCGTATGGGCTACAGCTACCATCAGATAATCGTCAAGGTCAACGGTGAGCTGGTTCAGAAGGAGTCCCACGACACGTACACTATTCCTGACGGTGCCGACGTCAAGGCCATCCACTTGATCGCGGGCGGATAGCATCGTGAACCGACGTCTCCATAGCCTATGCGATCGCATGGACGAGGCGGGGATTGATGCCGCCCTGCTGCTGTATCACCGCGACGTGCTCTACTACGCCGGCACCGCGCGCCCGGCGAGCTTGCTCGTCGTCTCCGATCGTCATTCCTCAGGTGGTCCTCAGAGAACAGCAAAGCTCTTCGTCCGTCGCGGCATGCGAGAGATCCAAGACGAAGCCACCGTCGAGGACATCCTGCCAGTGCGGGGCTTCTCCAGTATCGTTGAGGCGGCCGCTGGGCTGGGCTTGGAGGGAGGCGTACTCGGGATCGAGCTCGATGCGACGAGTACCCAGCTCCACCAAAGGATCTCTGCGGCATTCGTCGGATGGGACTTCGTCGACGTCTCGTCCACAGTCCTGGATCAGCGGCTGGTCAAGGATGAGGGCGAGATCGCGGCCACGAGGCGGGC
>JASFVD010000272.1:0-4275 GCA_050050015.1 Anaerolineae bacterium
TTCACAACGTAGGCACGGCCACCGAGGACGAGCATATCGGCCCCGCTTTCAACACGCCCTCTTTGCTCGGCGTCTACGATACCTCACCCTACTTCCACGACGGCAGTGCAGCCACGCTGTTTGAGGCCGTCACCCGGCCCAGCGACGGCGGCGAGCATGACGTCAGCGGCATACTAAGCCAGACTGAAATCCGGGACTTAGTGGCCTTTCTTTTGCCCCTGCCGTATGAGAATTAGAATCTGCACAGTTTCGGCTACCCGCCATTCCCGCGCTCCGTGGGAAGACGGCGGAGCGAATTCTGGACGAGTTCAGTTAGATGAAGACATAAAGTGGGCCTGCAGAGTGCATTACGCGAGATGGAGTTCGGCGATATCGAAGAATTAGTTCGTTTGATGAAGGAGCGATCGCTAAGATCGCTCTTTTTTCATTCTTGACTAGACCGAAGAACGATTGACGTACGGTCGCGCATCCGTTACACTGTATGTAGGTGAAATCCCTAGATTGTGTCTGTCTAGTAGACTATTCCCATGAGGTTGGAATGAGTGAACAGCGGGTGTTGCTTTTCGGCCGTCGTGGGCTATTTGCCCAGGGGGTCCAGGATATTCTTGAGCAAGAGGGTCATATGGAGGTGCTTGTCCTCCGCGCGTTGCCGGTGGATGGTCTAGCCCGCATCGCATCTTTCGACCCCGATGTGGTCGTCATCGCCGACGAAGGCATGGCCGATACGGCTCTGGTCGCCCACATCTTGCGAGTACATCCCAACCTGCCCGTGGTATGCGTCGGTCTGGAGGAGAGTGTGGTCTACCTCTACCGGAGCGAACAGGTAGCTGCAACGAGCGCGAGTCTCCTGGACACTATTCGGGGTCTGCCAACGCCTGCATCTCACAATGAACTTTCACATAGCTTACCGACGGATGATTTGCGTGGGGATGGCTGGGCGTTACCTCAGATCAACTTGCCGCTGTGCAACCGGTGCAGCGACTGCATCGAACTGTGTCCTTCGGGGGCAATGGAAATGGGATCGGAAGGGCCGTTAATCGCCCGACCGGCCGACTGCATCTACTGTGCGCTGTGCCATACTATCTGTTCCCAGGGTGCCATCATCTATACCCGTGAAATCATCCCGTGGAACGGAGACCTGAATAGCAGAGTGTGACCGAATGCAATCGTGTTTCTTCTGCGGAAACACTAAGCAACAGACGAGGAGGTGACTGCTGATACTGCGAAGTGTTTTACTCGCTTTTCGAGAGGGCTTGGAAGCGGCCCTCATAGTCGGAATCGTGTTAGGTGCCCTGCGCAAGCTGGGGCATGTGGAGCAAAGCCGGGCCGTCTGGCAGGGCGTGGCGATGGCCGTCGTCGCCAGTCTCGCAGCCGCCATTGGCTTGAATCTGATCGGTGCCCGCCTGGAAGGGCCGTCTGAGAACGTGTTCGAGGGAGTGACTATGTTCCTGGCCGCTGGCGTGCTGACCTGGATGATCTTCTGGATGCAGGCCCAGAGCCGGTTCATCCGCGCCCGGCTGGAGGCCGACGTCCGCCGCGCCATCGTTGGCAGTGGTCGGGGATTGTCCGGCCTGGCCTTCGCGGCCGTCTTCCGGGAGGGGTTAGAGACAGCTCTCTTCCTGACGGCGGCTGCCCTCACCACGACGATCTGGGAGACGATTCTGGGAGGCTTGCTGGGGCTGGCAGCGGCCATCATAACGGGCTGGTTGCTCTTCGCCACCACCATTCGGCTGGATGTGAAGCGATTATTCCAGGTGACCGGCGTCCTGCTCATCCTCTTCGCCGCTGGATTGGTGGCTCATGGTGTGCACGAGTTCAATGAGCTGGGCTGGATCCCAGCGGTCATTGAGCACGTATGGGATACCAACCGCATCATGGACGAAGGATCTGTTCTGGGTCAAGTCCTCAAAGCTCTGTTTGGCTACAATGGAAACCCTTCGCTGACCGAGGTCGCGGCCTATGGAACCTACTATGTGATCGTGCTTTTGAGCCTCCGTTGGCGAGGGCAGCGACTGCCCGTGCAAGTCTAGGGGTGACGCAGTTGTTTGTCGAGTAATGCGATGGGGACCTTCCCCTTTCGTGGTTGTGCTATCTTCAATTCAAATGGAGGTGTGATCATGGCTATTTACAAAGGCTGTCCAGGGGCCATCACCATCAAGGAACCTATGCCGGAGTACGTTGACTGCCCTGAGTGTGGACAGGAGACCGAGATCTGGTCCGATGAACGGGCGGGTCAGTGCCACCATTGCGGCGCGGCTCTGCATCAGAATATCGGCCCATCGTGCATTGAGTGGTGTGTCCAGGCTGAGCAGTGCATCGGCGAGGAGAAGTATCAGCGCCTGATGCAACCGGTATCGGTGGCGTAACCGCTGTACCTTTGGTCGAATCCGGCCGCCGTGAGTTCTACTGAAGCGTTGAAGGATAAAGTCAAGGCGCCACAAGAATTCATCCAGCAACTCGAGAATTACATCAGAGGTGGTTAGTGGACGAGGTGTACCTCTTTGGCGCCGAGGAGCCAGACATAATGGTGGTGAGGAGTAACAATTGATGAAACGCAATGTTGAAGAGGCTGGAGGCGGCAGTGGAGAGCGACGTGAACTTTGTGCCTGTCTTCGGGCTGGCCGAAAGGCCCATCATTGAGGGGGTGCGCATCACCCTGTCCGTGGAGGGCGAGCGGCTGGCCGCCCAGCGGTGTCCCGGCGTCTTCTGCATGGCCAACGCCGTCCCCTTCGAGATCCGGCTGGAGTACGGAGGAGGATTTGACTGATGCGCAGAATCTATTTGGACTACAACGCCACCACACCTCTGGACCAAAGCGTGTTCGAGGCGATGTTGGCTTACCTGCGGGAATACTTCGGCAACCCGTCCAGCGGACACTGGCTTGGGGTGCAGGCGAAGGCCGCTGTGGAACAGGCGCGGGAGCAGGTGGCGGCACTGCTGGGTGCCGATCCGTCAGAGATCGTCTTCACCAGCGGCGGCAGCGAGTCCGACAATTGGGCTATCCGGGGCATCGTCGAGGCGAACGGGGAGCGCGGGGACCATGTCATCACTTCCCAGATCGAGCATCCGGCGGTGCTCAACACCTGTCGTTACCTGGAAGGCCAGGGGTTCCAGGTGACTTATCTACCCGTGGATGGCTATGGGCAGGTGGACCCTGACGACGTAAGCCGGGCCATCACGCCGCGCACCATCCTGATCTCGGTCATGCACGCCAACAACGAGGTAGGGACGATCCAACCCATCGAAGCCATCGGAGCTATGGCGCGAGAACGGGGCATATACTTGCACACCGACGCTGCCCAGTCGGTAGGCAAGATTCGTACCGATGTGGAACAGTTCCGAGTCGACCTGTTGACTGTGGCTGGCCACAAACTGTACGCGCCCAAAGGCGTCGGGGCGCTGTACGTCCGCCGTGGCACACGCATCACGTCCCTGATCCACGGTGCGGGCCACGAAGGCGGGCGACGGGCCGGCACTGAGAACGTGGCCGGGATCGCCGGACTCGGCCAGGCGTGCGCTATCGCCGCCGAGACGATGACGGAGACGATCGAGCGACTGCGGGCCCTGCGCGACCGACTGCACCAGGGCCTTGCCACCCGCGTCGAGGGTGTCCGCCTTAATGGCCATCCGAGGCAGCGGCTGCCCAACACCCTGAACCTGAGCTTCGAGAGGTTGGACGGCAATGCGCTGTTGGCATCGCTGCCAGAGATAGCGGCCTCGACTGGTTCGGCCTGCCACGCGGGTACCACGGAACCCTCATCGGTCCTGATGGCTATGGGAGTGCCACCCGAAATCGCCCTGGGAGCAATCCGATTCAGCCTGGGAAAGCAGAACGACCAGCAGGAGGTGGACCGGGCGGTGGAGCTACTGGTCGGCAAAGTGGCCAAGCTTCGCTCGCCGGCGTTCCAGAACCGGCGGTGACCCGACGGTGGGAGGGGACCAGTGGCCGAGTTGATTGATCGCCGCATCCTGTGCCATCTGAGGTCGGCCGAGAGCATCCTGGACGTGGGCTGTGGCGAGGGCCGGCTAGTCACCTTTCTTGCCCACCGCACTCGGAGGCGGGTGGTGGGGCTGGACATCTCCAGCCAGGGCTTTGCCACGGCCTACAAGACGGCAGCGCGACGCCGGGTCGCCAACTGGTGGAGTGAGTGCAGGGCGATGCCGGCCAGTTGGCGACCTTGTGGGGCGAACAGTTTGATACGTTGACCTTGGTCTGGACCCTGCACCACATGGCCCATCCGGAAGCAACCTTGCGAGAGATCCACCGTATACTGA